>CANQLN010000100.1 GCA_947624695.1 uncultured Bacilli bacterium | reverse complement strand
GTATAGGTATGTCTATAAATGTGATGATTTATAACTCTTGTATTGCATGGCATAATATGAGGTACTTCATAACAAATATACTTATGACATACTCTTTCTTGAGGACATTCTTGAACAGGAGGACACATCATTGTTTGTGAAGGAGCCATTCCCATATCACAACAACCACTTGTCATTGTATTCATTCCCATTGTACCATCATAATTACCTTCGGCATTAAACTCAAATTTATTTTGTTCCATAAAATATTTCCTTTCTAATGTATCTTATGAAACATCTATATTTTGGTTTGGGTTATTTTAATTAGCGACCTTAAATTGTTTCAATGGTGTAGATTCATCAATCGCTTTAAATACATAGCCTTTGCCTTTTAAATATATAATTACATCTTCCAAGGCCTCTTTAGTGCTTTTTTGAATGTCGTGCATTAAAATAATGTATGAACCATTACCTTTTACATAAGTTTTGATATTATTTAATACATAACTAGCTGTCGCTTTTTTACCGTGAGAATCTCCAGAATCAACATTCCAGTCAAAATATGTGTATCCTTTTTCAGTCATTAGTTTTGACAAAGTTGTCATAATCCCTTGGCAATGACTCCGGCTGACAGTATTAGAAGTTCCACCAGGGAAACGGAAATATTTTGGATGGATTCCGGTTTGCTCGTAAACAATTTGTTCCATTTTGTTAAAATCATTCAAATAAGCATCAACGCTATCATAAATATTCCATTTATGAGAATAAGTGTGAACACCTACGACATGTCCTCGATTAGCTTCTTCTTTTATCAAACTTATATATTTTGTACTTTGAAATTGATTTGTAACAAAAAATGTAGCTTTTATATTATATTTATCTAAAATATCTAAAATTGTTGTAGTATAGGCCCCAGGTCCATCATCAAATGTTAAATATATTACCCCATCAGTAACTGTTCCATTTACTAAACTATCTTGATCGGTTACTACTACTTTTCTTGTAACTTTATCGGTTACACCAACAGAATCAGTTACCGTATAAGTTACCTCATAATTACCTAAAGTATTAACATCAATATTGGATTCTGTTTTTATGTTTTTAGAAATATCACCATCACATGAATCGGTAGCAGTAGCTCCAGCTTCTTCATAAGTAGTCCCAACTTTTACGTAGGCTGTAGTGGAACCTTTTAATTTAATTATTGGCTTTTCATCGTCAATAAATGTTAAGTTTTCTTTTAATTCGGCTTTATTATTTGAGCTATCAGTGGCAGTTAAGATAATATAATTATCTTCAATTTTATAAGATAATTTATCGGTTATATTGCCATCATAATTATCATTTACGGTGGCATCTATTGTAACATTTTCTTGAGATTTACAAGTTTTAATTTCGGAATTTAAATTAATTTTGGGAGCATCTTTATCTACAACTGTTATTACTCTTTCTTTTTGTTTTTTACGGCCATTGTTTTCGGCTTCATATACCACTATGTATTTTCCAAGTTTGGCCGTATCAACATTCCCAGTTACTTCTACTTTCACTTCTTTTTTAGAAAACAAATTACCTAAATAGGCTTTGGCTCCTAGTTCTTTATATTCTGAACCAACTTCAATAGTTTCTTTTTCTTGGCCATTAAGGCTAATACTTAGTGATGTGACAAATAGATTTACAACTATTAAAATTCCTAAAGCAAGTGATAAAATGACTCCACCTAAGATAATTAATTGCTTCTTTCTTCTTCTACTTCTCATACAACTTCACCACTATTTATATTTTAACATAAAAAAAGCCCTATGGCTTAAAATATTTATTTTTGAAAAAATAAATATCTAGTATTGTAATAATATTCACAACCACTAACGATAGATAGTAAAGTTGCTAACATTACTAGAAAAATATCAACAGGAACATTTAAATAAGTAAATGGAAAATTATTTAGCATAACTAAAGCTAGGCCTATCATCATACAAAAAGTTTTAGCTTTACCCAAAAAACTAGCTGCTACTACTTTGCCTTTATTGCCACTTATCATTTTACATGAATCGACAATAATATCTCTTGTAATAATTATTACAGGAACTAAAACCGGGATTAAATGGTCATAGGCTAAAATAATAAGTAAGCCATTAACTAAAATTTTGTCCGCTATTGCATCGGCAACTTTACCAAAATCGGTTACCATATTTCTACTTCTAGCCAAATAGCCATCAATAAAATCAGTTACAGAAGCAACAATAAATATAATAGTGGCGATTATATATTTTAGACTTAATACTTCACCATTAACAAGATATTTTGGAAAATCAATTCCCATATCATACCAAGGTATCATTAATAATACTAACATAAGTATTGCTAAAATAATTCTAAATATAGTAATCTTATTCGGTAAATTCATTCTAAACCACTACTTTCTATAACTTACGACATAAGCATTGCTTTTTTCAACAGTTACTTGATTAACTGACCAAAAAATTGCTAATATTACTAATATAAAAATTAAAATATACACTACTAGATAAATTCCTTTACGACTTTTTAAATGAGACAATGTATATGGTGATGAAATTTTTTCGCTATTATCTTTTGTGGCTAATTCTATTGTTTTTTCGATTTCCTTAACAGGAATTCTGGATGTATATTCAAATAAATATTCATTAAATTCTTCTAACATTTTATCTGAATCTAATCCTAAATATTTAGCATAATTGGCAATGTGTTCTTTTAAAGCAAAAATATCTTTAAATGAACCTATTTTACCATCTTCAATGTTATTTAAAATTATTTCACTTATGTCTAAATCTTTACTAACTTCACTAAGTTCTATTCCTGATTCTTCTCTTGTCTCTCTCAAGAGTTCAGCAATTTCTTCCAAAGTTTTTCACTCCTTAAATAAAAATAATATTAATAAGCCATGTTCTGTACTCATATGAGCGACAAATATTTATCTATACATAAATGTATCTATTATAACGTTCTTGATTCCGCTACTAATAGTTCCCCTACCATAATTTGGGTTTCTCACTCGTGGGGTTTACCGCGTTTCATTTGTTTGTTACCAAACAACTACGTTTCTGTGGCACTTTATAATTACTCATATCTTTAAAGATATTTTCATCGCCGTTAGTTTAAAACTACTTTAGGTTATTAATTCCCTAAACACGAACACTACAACCATCACAGGATTGTGTGAGCATGGACTTTCCTCTACATTACTATTTAATGCAGCATTTGTCTAAATATTATTCATCTTTACCAAAGACAACTTTTTCTAATTGGCTAATTCTTTTTAATAAATCAACATTGTTTGGCATTCTTGTGGTGTTTTCATTGGCTTTAGCAATCTCTAGTTGCTCATTCAAAGATCTAATTTCTTGTTTTAACTTACTATTATCAGCCATTAAGTCTTTAATATCTTTTTCAAATTTTTTTATTATAGAATTGTATTCTGTATAATCACGTATTACCATATCAAGGAATTTGTCAACCTCTTGAGGCCTATATCCTCGAGCATCTATTTTAAATTCTTTCTCTAAAATTTCTTGGGGTGTTAAATAAATACGATCATTATACATATATCCACCTTCTAACAATAGAAATTATATCGACTTTAGCTATCTTTGTCAAGGTCTTTGAGTTTCATTCTTTCAAGGCAAATACTGGAATATTCAATCTTTTTAAGCATTTCATTAATTATATAATCAATTTTCATTATATCACCACTTATATTGTAACATTTTTGAAGAGGAAAAAAATAGATTCGACAAATGTTATCAAAATATTCCCTTTTACAGACATTTAAAATTTTTAATTAATATGAAATTGAATTTCGTTGAATTAAAAAGTAAATTCTCGTAATAGGCAAAAGGTACGATTAAGAAGATAAATTCTCGTAATTACAGGAAATATTTTGATTTAATTTGAGTTTCCGTAAAAAATAAAAAAAATAAAAAGTTAGAAAAAATGTTGAAAACTTTTTCTAACTTTTTTGCCC
>CANQLN010000099.1 GCA_947624695.1 uncultured Bacilli bacterium | reverse complement strand
ATTAAAAAAATTGGCGAAGACGTCATTTTAGTAGAATTATAAAGAGTAAGAGAGACTCTTTTTTTCTTGGGTATTTTTTAAAAATTCTTTTTATGGTATAATTAGATAGTGATAAATATGAAGAAAAAAATAATGTTAATCGCGGTATTTTTCTTAATAATAGATTTAGTTACGAAGATAATTATTGATAATTATTTAGGCTTAAATGAAAGCATTACCATTATTCCCGGATTTTTCCATTTCACAAAAATATATAATGATGGCGCTTCTTGGAGTTTATTTTCCGGTCATCCTTTAATTTTAATTTTAGTGACTTTTGTTATTTTAGTTATTCTTCTCATTTATCAATATAAATTTGTACCAAGATGGCGTAATGCCATTGCTTTTGGCCTTCTTTATGGAGGCATCGTTGGTAATTTAATTGATCGTATGCTTTATGGCTATGTGATAGATTTTTTAGATTTTAAGATATTTAACTTTAATTACCCAGTTTTTAATATTGCCGATATCGGAATAGTAATCGGAATTTTGCTCCTTATAATAGCAATATTTAAAAAGGAAGATGAATGTGGAAATAGTAGTAAATAAAGAAAATGAGAGAATTGATAAATACTTAAGTGATAATACTTCTTATAGTAGAGAACTAATTACTAAAATGCTTAAAGAAGGTTATATTTTAGTAAATGAAAAAGTTGTCAAACCTAGTTATAAAACTAAACTTAATGATAATGTTTTAATTAGCGATGATTATGAGACTCACCAAGATATTGCTCCCAAAGAGATGGAGCTTAATATTGTTTATGAAGATGATGATATTATGGTTATTGATAAACCCAGTGGCTTAGTTGTTCATCCTGGAAATGGCCATTATGATAATACGCTTGTTAATGGTCTTATGTATTATACCCATAACTTAAGTGATGTTGGGGGTAGTGAAAGAGTGGGAATTGTTCATCGTCTTGATAAAGATACTTCCGGTTTAATGCTAGTTTGTAAAACTAATAAAGCTCATGAAATATTAGCCCAAGACTTTAAAGAGAAAAAAGTTTATCGGGAATATTACGCTTTGTTATGTGGAAGATTTCCTTCCGATACCGCTCATATTGATGCTCCGATTGGGCGCAGTAAAACTAATTTTAATAAAATGGAAGTAAGAGCGGGTGGCAAAAGTGCTAGGACTAATTTAAAAGTTTTAAAAAGATATCAAAATTATACTTTAGTTAGTTTAGTTTTAGAAACGGGAAGAACCCATCAAATTAGAGTTCATATGGCTTATATTGGTTATCCCGTATTTAATGACCCTGTTTATGGAAAAGGGGACGCTTCTGAATTTGGTCAATTTTTACATTCTAAAGTTATTCGCTTTACCCATCCTATAACTCATAAAAAAATGGAGTTCGAAAGCAATCTCCCTCCATATTTTCAAGAATATTTAGATAAATTAGATCATAATGAGTAAATTACTAAATACATAGACTGTAAAAACAAAATAAGGTAAACTAAGTAATTGATACCTTTGATAGATACTTTTCATTTTCCGAATTAGGAAGAATGAAGCAATCATCAAACTTAAACTGATTAATATTGAATAAACTAAATGGGCATGATAAGAAAAGACAATCGATAGTAAGAAAATAAGAATATAATTAACACATAATAAGAAGGTCAAATCATTATCTAACTTATCGACCCAAACGATTTTACAAATTGGAATGGTAATATAAAAAATTACCGCAAAATAAAAGCAAAAAAATAAATACAATATAATCACCCTTTACTAATAATATGAAAAAGGTTAAAATAATATGAAAGAGGAATAATATGAATAATATAATAATAAATGATAAAGATGAAATGATTATGAGTTTAGTTCATTATTTTATAACGGAAGAAGACTATACGCTTATAAATGTTCAAGGTGTAAGTAATGAAATTTGGCTAGAAAACCTTGAAGGCCCTTATAAAATAGTCAGAATAAACTCTAAATATATTCATAATAATGAACAATATCGTTTAGATCTTTTTAAAATGCGTTATGTTATTAAACAAATAAAAAAGAAAACTTTATCTTTAAAGATGAATGTTTTAAATATTTGTCTTGATATGGGTTCCTCAGTAGATTTAAAAGACGTTGATAAAACTATTGATACAGTTAATGCTTCTAATTTAAATGAAATAAAGAAAAATAAATTTATTAATAGTGTTTTTCCCAAAATAAAAACTAATCATTTTAAAAAACCAGATAATATCAGAGAAATCATTGATGTTACAGAAGATATTAATAGAAAAGCGGAAAAAGAAAATAATAAGTTTGAAGATATCTTTAAACCTAAGCCTATTATTGTAACTAAAATGCTTATTATCTTTAATATTTTACTTTATATAGTAACTTTATTTTATACAAAAGATTTTACTAAGTCTTTAATCTTACTGGGGGCTAATTCCAGGTCTTTAGTTTTACAAGGTGAATATTATCGTCTTCTAACTAATGCCTTCTTGCATGGTAGTTTATTCCATCTTTTAGTTAATATGTATTCTTTATGGATTATTGGTAGTCAGGTAGAAACCTTTATTGGTAAGGGTAAGTTCTTAGTCGTTTATTTGTTAAGTGCTTTTATGGGTAGTTTATTTAGTGTTATCTTCTTAGAAAATTCAATTTCCATCGGGGCAAGTGGAGCTATCTTTGGCCTTCTTGGTTCTCTTTTATATTTTGGTTATCACTATCGTCTTTATTTATCAAATGCTCTAACAACCCAAATAATTCCGATTATTATTGTTAACTTAATTTTAGGATTTACTTTAAGTGGTATTGATAATGCCGCCCATATTGGGGGACTCATTGGTGGTTATCTTTCAACCATGATTGTCGGTTTAAAATATAAAAGTACTAAAGCCGAAACCATTAATGGCTTAATTGTTTATCTCTTACTTGTCGTTTTCTTATTTTATATTTTATTTAAAGTAGTTTAGGTAAAAGCCCCTTCCTTTTAAGAAATTTCGCATATCTTATAAGTGAAGGGGTTTTATATATGAGTTTAATTATTAATGAAGTAACTGATGCCGTTTTAGAAAAGGGTGTCCATTATCTAACCAGTGATTATAAACTCCGTAATAAAGATAGAGAGCATAAGGGTATTGACTTAATTGGTAAAGGTAAAAGTATTGATAATGTTATTGCCATTGCCTCAGGTAAAGTTATTACTAGTAAATATTCCAAAACTGCCGGTAATTATGTCGAAATTGAACATGCCAATAAATATATAACGAGATATTTACATATGAAAGATAATTCTTTAAAAGTAAAGAAGGGCGACTATGTCACAAAAGGCGAAATTTTAGGTACCATGGGTAATACTGGTAATAGTCGGGGTGCTCATTTACACTTTGCTGTTTTAAATTCTAAGTCAGTGCCTGTAGATCCTCTTCCATACCTCCTTGGTGAAAAAGACTTTGGTGAAAATGAAGAAGATTATTTCAAATCGTTTGTCAAAAATGTTCAAAAAATAATTGACGTTAAAGTAGATGGTATTCCTGGACCAAATACTTTAAATAAAACGATAACTATATCTTCTAAAACAAATAATAAACATCCTTTAGTATTAGTCTTACAAAATTACTTACTTTATCTTGGTTATGACGAAGTAGGTATTCCTGATGGAATTGCCGGTTCCCGTTTTACCAAAGCTGTAAAGAGATTTCAATTAGAAAACGCTTGTGTTAGTGATGGCGTTATTACCAAGAAACAAAAAACTTGGCAAAAATTACTTAAACTTAAATAATTGTTCCATAAGAAGTTAGCGATAACTTCTTTTTTTTGCATTAGTCAAGAAAAAGTAGACAACAAAAAAAGATTAAAAACTTGACTCCGGGGGGGGGTGTTATATAATAAGCATATAAGATATAAAGAATAAGAAGTATTTATGTAGTTGTTAACATAAATTAATTTTTAATTTGCAATTTATATTCAGTATTTTAAACAAGGAGAAAAGCTAATGATAGAAAAATTAAAGAATAATAAAATTA
>CANQLN010000098.1 GCA_947624695.1 uncultured Bacilli bacterium | reverse complement strand
ATTTTAATAAATTCATCACTCATCGCTTTAATATTTTTGACAACTTGTTCCATATAAGTTTTATATTCAGGTTGTAAAGCTTCATAAAAACTTTGGGCTTTGGCCGCAATAACATGCATTAAAGGCCCTCCTTGAATACCTGGGAAAATGACTTTATCAATTTTTTTGGCTATCTCTTCATTATTCGTTAAGATAATGCCTCCTCTTGGGCCTCTTAAAGTTTTATGGGTTGTTGATGTTACCACATCAGCATAAGGAATAGGAGATGGATGTAATCCCGCCGCTACTAACCCCGCAATATGCGCCATATCAACAAACATATAAGCTCCTACTTCATCACATATTTCTCTTATCTTTTTAAAATCAATAACTCTTGAATAAGCAGAGGCTCCCGCAATAATCATTTTCGGTTTTGTCTCTATTGCGAGCTTTCTTAATTTATCATAGTCAATCATTTCCGTTTTAGGATCCAAATCATAACTAACGATTTCATAGTCAATCCCACTAAAATTAAGTTTATAGCCATGAGTTAAATGACCTCCATGGTTTAAATTCATTCCCATAACTTTATCGCCATGGTTAAGTAAAGCTCGATAAACAGCCATATTAGCACTAGAACCACTATGAGGTTGTACATTAGCAAATTTACAGCCAAATAATTCTTTTAAATATTCAATGGCTTTGGTCTCAAACATATCAATATATTCACAACCACCATAATATCTTTTACCCGAATAACCTTCGGCATACTTATTAGTTAAAATGCTTCCTTGCAGCGCTAAAACCGCTTGGGAAACATAATTCTCTGAGGCAATTAATTCAATATTTTCTTCTTGCCTCTTTCTTTCTAATTTTAATGCTTCTTCTAAATACTTATCCATATTTTTTACCTCCCACTATGTCATATTTAAAATTATTTATCTTGATATTTTGTTATCGCTTCATATAAATTACTAAAAATCATTGCTATAGTCATCGGACCAACACCCCCTGGAACAGGTGTTAAATACGAGGCCTTTTGGATGTCCTTTGAGGCGTCCCCAACAACTTTACCATTAACTCTGCTTATTCCAACATCAATAACTATAGCCCCATCTTTTAAGATATCATCCGTAATAAAACTAGGTTTACCAACGGCACTAATAACAATGTCGGCATCTCTCACAAAATCTTCTAAATTCTTTGTCTTAGAATGACACATTGTAACCGTAGCGTTTCTTTTAATTAATAAATTAAATAAAGGCTTACCAACTATATTACTCCGGTTTATTAAACAAACATTTTTCCCTTCTAAATCAAGATGATAATAATCTAGTAAAGCTATTATTCCTTTAGGAGTACAAGAAACTAAACTAGGACTACCCAAAGTTAAATTACCGGCTGAAATATTTGAAAAACCATCGACATCTTTTTTAAAACTTACCTGATTAAAACAATTAACTTCATTGATATGTTTAGGTAAAGGACTTTGAACTAAAATTCCTTTTACCTCATCATCATTATTTAATTTAGTAATTAATTCTAAAACTTCTTCTTCCGTGGTATCTTCTTCTAAATGATATAATTTTCCTTCTATTCCCAGTTCCTCGCATTTTTTTAATTTATTTTTAATATAAATTTCGCTAGCTTCATTATTACCAACCCAAATAATTGCTAAACAAACCTTTTCATTTAAAGAGGCAAATTTACTTTTTAAATCTTCTAAAATCTCATTACTTACTTTTTTACCATCTAAAATAGTCATTCTATTCCTCCTTAAATAAACCTATATTATAATCAATTCCTAAACTATTATAAGCTTTTTGAGTAGCAATCCGGCCCCGATTAGTTCTTTTAATAAATCCTTCTTGTAATAAATAAGGCTCTACAACATCTTCTACAGTTGTAACTTCTTCCCCAATACTAGTTGCAATCGTTTCAACACCCACTGGTCCTCCATTAAATTTTTCAATTAAACTAGTTAAGTATTCCCGGTCAATACTATCAAGACCAGTTTCATCAACATGTAATCTTTTTAAAGCTTTTAAAGTAATATCTAAATCAATAATACCTGTACCTTCTACTAAAGCAAAATCCCTTACCCGGCGAAATAACCGATTAGCTACTCTTGGAGTTTTCCGGCTTCTCTTAGCTAACTCCATCGCTGCTTCATCCGTAACTTTAATATCAAATACGCGGCCACTTCGAATAACGATGTCTTTAAGTTCTTCAAAAGAATAATATTCTAGTTTAGAAACAATCCCAAACCGATCTCTTAAAGGACTAGATAAATCACCCGCTCTCGTCGTCGCCCCCACTAAAGTAAAAGGCGGTAAATTAATTTTGATACTTTTACTTTTGCCTTCGCCTCCAATAACTAAATCAATTTCAAAATCTTCCATCGCTGGGTATAATATTTCTTCAATATAGGAAGGCATCCGGTGAATTTCATCAATAAATAAAACATCTCCGGGTTCTAGATTAGATAAAATGGCAGCTAAATCACCAGTCTTCTCAATCGAAGGACCACTCGCTGTTTTTAAATCAGCTCCTAATTCATTCGCAATAATATGGGCAAGAGTTGTTTTACCAAGTCCGGGAGGACCATATAATAAAACATGATCTAAGGGTTCATTCCGCATTTTAGCGGCTTTAATAAACACTCTTAAATTTTCTTTAATCTCATATTGCCCTACATATTCATCTAAATATTCGGGACGAATATTTTTTTCAAAGGTATCTTCTTCTTTAGCTTCCGCACTTACAATTCGCTCATTCATTTTTAACCTCCTGCAATTTTATTTTATTTTAATAATAATTTTAATGCCTCTTTTACTTGATCTTCTAAAGTTTTAGAAGCATCAATTAAAGGAATAACTTTTTTAATTTCCGCTGTTTTATAGCCTAAATTTTCTAAAACACTAATTAATTCATCCATACTATCATTAGTCTCTTCTTCACTAGAAGTATCATATACTTTACCTTTTAAATCTAAGATAATTTGTCTAGCTAATTTATCGCCAATTTTCGGAAATTTAGTTAAATATAATAAATTTTCTTTATTAATGGCATCAACAACCCCTTTAATAGAGCCCGTTGCAAAAATACCACTGGCAACTTTAGGTCCCATTCCTTTAACATTAATAAGTTTCATAAATAATTCTTTTTCTTCTAAAGTTTTAAAACCATATAAAGAATATTCATCTTCTCTTATATGACTATAGACATATACTTGATATGTTTTTCCCACTTCATAACTAAAAGGATTAGGAACATGGATTAAATAACCTATTCCATTAACATCAATAACTATTCCATCTGATGTATTCTCCGCAATTATACCTTTAAAGTAACTATACATAATTCTTCACCATCTTAATTATACAATAATTTTTTCTTTTAATAAACTTTTTTGGCAAAGAAAAAGTTTCAAGAGAGAAACTTTAAGAAAATATAATATATTAATTTATAATTGCACTAACAATAGCTTTAAATTCTTTGCCATTTGTTGAACCATTACAATCAGGATTTGTAGCATTTTCTTTATTGCATCCTTCATAATAGTCAACCCAGACATAAATTTTATAAGTATTAGTTGCTCCAGGAGCAATACCAGTTGTCTCATCAGCAATTATATAATTTTTACTTAATTTTAATCCTTTAGTAGTTCCCTGCTCACCTATGGCCTTAGTTAATAATTCATTAAAATCAATTTTGCCACCAGGAGTCGCTGTAAAAGGTGTTAAATTACTAATTAAACTAGCGTCCTTTAATTCGGTCTCTCCTTTCATAACTCTAATTTTCATTTTACTATCAGGAATTATGTCTTTAACTTGCGTACCACTAGAACTATCTTTAGTAAACGTTGATAAGAATAATTTATATGGAACCGCTGTTTTGTTAATTCCACTAGCAGTACAATTATTTTTTACTTCAATAGTCATCGGGGTTAATTTCCCATCCATTTTAGCAAATTCATCAGTAATCGGGTAATTATAATCACCTAAACTTAAAGTAGAAGATTGACCAGATGAGACATTTCCACTCGCATCTTTTAGGGTAACATCAAAGCATTCGGCTTGAACAGTAACCGCTGTTGTTGAAAAAGAATAACTA
>CANQLN010000097.1 GCA_947624695.1 uncultured Bacilli bacterium | reverse complement strand
GTTTATATAATCTTCAATTACTTTAGCGTGCTTTTTAAGACGCCAGAAAATTCCCCCTGGATATTTATTTTTAAATTCTAATACTTTATCATATACTTTACCCATCTTAACCCCCTAAATCTATTTAACAGATGTACTCCATAAACCATGTTTATTGCAATAAGAATACAAAGTTCCTTTATGATATGGGAATGTAGCTTTAGCTTCCATTCCTGGTTCTAAATAAATAGTCTCTTCATATTCATCACTAACAAAACTAATCCATTCAATATAATGATCAGCATCCATTACATGGTTTACTTGAACTTCTATTTTATCACCTTTAACCTCATAAGTAGGAAGATGCTTTTCCATCGCTGCTTCTTCAGTATTTGGTTTTAGATCAGTCATTTTTGCATCACAACAAATAAAATTACAAGCACAATGACAATCTTCAATTACTTTGATTATGGCTCCACAATTTAAACATTTTTTTAATTTTAATTCTCTCATAATCCACCTCTTCTTTAATTATAAATCAAAAATTATTCTTTGACTAGTAGACTTACACTTCTTCTTTCTTTACTTTCCTTTTTAAAACAATACTATAAGTAATTAAGATAACTAACATTACAAGGAAAGTAATTCCTGATAGAAGATAATTTAAATTAACATACTCTTTAATAAAATCCGAAATATAAGCATAGTTAGATGCTAAATAATAATTATTTACTCCTAAGATAACAGATGTTACCAATATCATTAATATTGTACTTCCTAAAACAATGCCGCTAGATACTTTAATCCATTTCCATTTTGCTAAGTTAAGAAGAATAATTAAGAAGAATGATCCTAAAGTAATAATACTTACTATCATAATTAATTCATTAGATAAAGTAAACCGAACTATATCTAAAGTTTTAACTTCTTCTTCAGATAAACCATCTAAAATGATATCTGTTTCGGGTAATAAATCTTCATATTCACTAGCTTCTTCTTTGAAAAAATTAATAATTTCATCTTTAGTTTTATTATCAATTTCATATATATCTAAAGCATTTATATCATCAATAGCTTCACTTATAATTCTTTCAATATTTTGAACATTAATTATTTTTTGACTTTTACCAGTGATAATAGCTTCATAAACATTACTACCGATATCACCGATAAAATCTTTTACTTCATCAGTATCTAGTAATTTTAAAACGACATCATCACTAAGACCTACTTCTCTTGTAATATCATAAATAGGCATTAAAGTTTCTTCTAAACTTTCTTTTAATTCGGGATTGTTTTCTACTTCTTTTTCAATTTCTAAAGATGATACCATATTTCTAACAGTATTTTCATTAATAGTGCCTCTTAAAGGAATTAAAATTAATAAGACTGTTACTCCTAAAAATAAAACTATTCCTAAAATAATGGTCCCTAAAGTTTTAAAAAATTTTTTCATATCTACTTCTCACTTTCGCCTTTAGTATATCAGTATTTAAGTAATTTAACAATCTCTTTTTAAAAACATCATAATTTTTAAAAAATTAGCCATATTATAACTAGGTGATAGAAATGCAAATCTTAATAAGAGCTTTAGTTATGTTTGCTATATTATTTTTAATAGTTAAAATTAATGGCAAAAAACAAATTAAAAATTTAACTTTATACGATTATGTGTTAAGTATAACGATCGGCTCCATCGCGGCGGATTCTATTATTAGTTTAGATACTCCTTTATATGATGGCATAATTGCCTTAGTGGTTTTTGGAATTATTGGCTACATTACCTCTCTTATTTCTTATCACAGTCATACAGTTGAAGAAATTGTTGATGGTGAACCTTTAGTTTTATTTGAAAATGATAATTTTAATTATGAGGCTTTAGAAGATGCTAAACTAAGTGTTGCCAAAGTATTAGAAAATTGTCGCCTTAAAGGGTGCTTTGATATTAACGAACTTGGAACCGCTATTTTGGAACCTTCCGGAGATATATCTGTTCTTTTAAAAGAAAAAGATCAACCTCTTACTAGTAATGACTTAAAAAACAATTTGCAAAAGAAATGTTCAAAACAAACCTTAAGTCATTTAATTATTGTTGATGGGGTTTTAAATGAATCGGAACTAAAAAAAGCCCATAAAAGTAAAACTTGGTTAAATAATTATTTAAAAGAGAAAAAGAAAAAAATTAATAATATTACGCTTTTAACCGTTGATAAAAATGATAAAATAACTATGTTTAATAAATAGCCCGATTAATTGGCTTTTTTATTTTTTTATAATATAATATTTTCAAAGAGGTTAAATAGTTATGAATGACGATATTAATTTTTTAAAAAATGAGACTATTTTTAATTATCGTGTTGCCGCGATTATTAGATATAACAACAAAATATTAGTCCAAAAAGATACAGAAGCTCCTTACTATTCTTTAATCGGGGGAAGATGCAAAATTAGGGAATCTTCTATTGAAGCTATCTTACGAGAATTTAAAGAAGAAACTGGACTAGACGCTACTTTTCTAAAGCCTTTAGCTATAATTGAAAATTTCTTTACTCTAGCATTTAATCAAAAAAAATTTCATGAAATATTAATAATTCATGAATTAAAATTAAAAGATGAAAAGATAGATATACATAAGATACTTAATAGTGTTGAAGATACAAAAAAAGATCGGATTACTTATCACTGGATTTCCATAGACAATTTAAAAAAAGCATCTTTTAAACCAGAAATAGTTTTAGATATCTTAGATTCTCAAGAATTTAAACATATTATAAATAAAGATTAATTTATTTATTTTAAAACTCTCCATAATAGAGAGTTAATTTTAAATTTGGTGGAGTAGACGAGAGTCGAACTCGTGTCCAATATAATCTATGAAACAATATCTACAAGTTTAGTTGGAATTTATTTTCTCTATATAGCCAACTCCAACCCATTTTCTATATAGCCAAGATTAGGAAATTATTCGTTGTTCTACCCTAATCAAATAGAACAATATATCTTATATTTCATGAACCTTATATAACTCTATAAGCAAAGTATATATAAGATACTCCTACGCTATCCTAAGCGTATGCTGGAGCAAAACTATAATTAGTTTCGTTATTTATTTTTTGGTGCATTTAAGGTATGCCTACCACTTGCAATCATTTCTAGTTTTTATATGTCGAAACCAAACTACCCCGTAAATAAATTATATCATATTTTTGTTCGATTGTAAATTACCGGACATTATTGCTTATATAATACCTCTTTTAATCCTCTTTATAATAATATTTGAATTCAATTTTGATATACCTTTCTCATAAGCAAATTCTATAAAGAATTGATATTATTATAACATAAATTATTCTTTAAAAAAATGTTGATAACTATTTAGTTTTCAACATTAACATATATTTGAAGTTGACTTTGCATTTAAATCTAGATCAGCAAAGTCTTCTTTTAAATATAGAGGATAAGCAGCTGCTCCAATCATCGCCGCATTATCAGTACAATAAATAAATTCTGGTAAAGTAAGTTCAGCATCAAATTTATCACAAACTTCTTTTACCTTTCCTCTTAAATATTTATTAGCGGATACACCACCCGCAATAATAACATTTTTAATATCTGTTTTCTTCAAAGCTAATTCTAATTTTCGCGTTAATTCTTTAACGGCTGTTGTTTGGAAGGAACAAGCCAAATCAGCTTTATTAATTTCCTTACCTTTTTGACGTTCATTATTAACTAAATTTATAACACTACTTTTAAGACCACTATAGCTAAAATTATATGAGCCATCATTTAAAGTATCAGGAAGTTTATAGGTATCTTTTCCTTCCCGAGCTAATTTTTCAATATTAGGTCCTCCAGGATAAGGTAGTCCAATTACCCTAGCCACTTTATCAAAAGCTTCCCCAATGGCATCATCTTGAGTTTCTCCAAGCATTTCAAATTCATAATCACCAGTCATTTTAACAAGTTCTGTATGTCCTCCACTGATGATTAAAGCAAGACATGGGAATTTTAAATGATCGCCAATTTTATTAGCGTATATGTGCCCCACTAAGTGGTTTACTTTAATTAAGGGTTTATCATAAACATAAGATAAAACTTTAGCAAATTCAATACCCACTAATAAAGAACCTAGTAACCCCGGAGCATAAGTAACCGCAAT
>CANQLN010000096.1 GCA_947624695.1 uncultured Bacilli bacterium | reverse complement strand
AAAGAAGAACACAATGTTACTAACAGTAATAGCAGTAGCGACATTATTAGTAGCAGTAGTAGGCGCGACATTTGCATATTTTAGTTTAACAGTAAATGGAAGTACAAATACAACAGCAACAGTAACGACCGGAAAAGCAGGTTTATTTACTTTTGACAAAGGAAAAGAAACGTTAAAATTAAAAGTTGATGCAAATCTGATGGCCCAAGGACTTGTAAGTGGTGAAAGTCCAACATCAATAGATTATTTCGCTAACCCCGATGGATCTGAAACACCAAAAACAGTTACACCTGGTAAAGATGGTGCTGATGAGGAAAGTTATACATCTATAGGAAAGTTAACTTTGAGCAATGCAGATGCAGATACAAAGTATCATTGTCAAGCTAAATATACAGTATCAACAACATTTGAAGATATTGAAGGCTCAGCTACTCAAAATGCAGCGACTGAAAAAGGACAAATTAAAGTTGGAGATGGAATGTTATATTTAAGAACAAAAGCTGGACAAGGGACACCAACAATCGAAATAAAAAATGATAAAGATGGTAGCCCTGATGAAAGTGGTTCTGAAACACTTACGCATGATTTGAAAAGTCTGGTTTCAAGTACTCAAACATTTTGGGTAACATATGACTTTACAAGTACTGGAACTAGTATGGACGCGGATTTGCAAGCTGCTTTAAAAGTAAGTAATACTAATGCTGAGCAAAATTATTTAGCAGCTAAAAAAATAACTGTTAAAATTACATCTGATACAGTTACATGTAATATTGTTGCTAGTTAATATTTTAAATTAAGAAGTGTAACAACTTCTTTTTTAATGCCAATTTAAAAGCTATATCTTCTTTTAAATTGGCATTAATGTTTTCAACATAAAATGCTTTTTTTATAAATTAAATAGGAGATATTATATTAAGAATTTCTCAAAAAGGAAAACAATTTTTGCTCAAAACGTAAAATAAAAATTGCTTTTTTTATAAAATAAAGATATAATTATATTGTGAAAGGAAAATAATATGAAATACTTACCAAGAATTGTTGATTTAGAAATAGATGAACTTTTAGAAATAATGGGAGCGGTTTTAATTGAGGGATGTAAATGGTGTGGCAAATCCACTACTGGATCACATCATGCTAAAAGTATTATTGAATTTCAAAATCCAGATCGTAAACAAGAATATGATGAAATTAAAAACACTCAACCATCATTATTTTTAAAAGGGGATAAGCCAAGAATGTTTGATGAATGGCAGATGTATCCAGTAGTATGGGATGCTATTAGAACTGATGTTGATCATTCTCATCTTAAAGGGGAATATATTCTTACTGGTTCAGCAAAGCCTAGCGAAGGTGAAACAATGCATACAGGAACAGGTAGAATATCAAGAGTGCTAATGCGACCAATGAGTTTATATGAATCAAATGAATCAACGGGAGAAGTTTCTTTTAAAGATGTTTTTGATGGAAAAGATATTTCTGGAGTTTCCAAATTATCTTTAGAAGATTTAGCTAGTATTATTGTAAGAGGAGGATGGCCTGCTGCGGTTGAAGTAAAGAGTGATTCAAAATATCGTATTTCTAAAGAATATGTAAAATCTTTAATCCATGAAGAAATAAAAAATATTGATGGGATAGAAAGAAATCCTGAAAAAATGCAAAATGTTTTAAGAACTTTAGCCCGGAATATTTCTACGCAAGTTTCAAATTCTACTTTAGAAGAAGATGTTAAAAATAATTTTAATAACGAAGTGTCCAGACCAACATTGAATGATTATTTAAATACTTTAGAAAAATTATTTGTTATTGAAAATGTAAAAGCAACTAATTTAAAATTTAGAAGTAAATATGCATTAAGAACTAAGCCAAAAAAATATTTTGTTGATCCATCTATTGCTACGGCAGTACTTGAAATGTCGCCTGATGATTTAATAAATGATTTAAACACGTTTGGCTTTATTTTTGAAAATCTTTGCATTAGAGATTTAAAAATATATACCCAAAATTATTGTAATGATATTACTTTTTACCGAGATGAAAAGGATTTCGAAATAGATGCTATACTTAAAACTAGTAGTGGCAAATGGGGAGCAGTTGAAATAAAATTAGGAGCAGGATATGTTGACGAAGCTGCCAATAATCTATTAAAATTTAAGAAAAAAGTTGATACCAAAAAATGTGGAGAACCATCATTTTTAGCAGTTTTAACAGGCAGTCAATATTCGTATAAAAGGGAAGATGGCGTATATGTATTATCAATAGGAACATTAAAGCCATAAATAAAAAGCTAAACAAAGAAGGGAAGGGCCTTTCTTTTTTTAACCCTTTTATAAATTTTTTTAACACAAATTAAATTTTGCTTAAAAAGTAAAATAAATAGAGAAAATGTTAATATATATATATAAATACTTTGAATTTATAATTATTAACTGAACAATTTTTATGGAATGTGTAAAATTGTTCAGTTAAGTGAACAAAAATGTTGACGTTTAAAAAATTGTTCACTAAGTTGGAACTAGCGAATTAGAAACAGGAGAATAAACGTTTAAAAATTGCACATCAAATTTCTTAAAAATTGTACATCAAAATTCTTAAAAGTTGCACATCAAATAAAAATGTGTTATTATTGTTTTGGGTGATAAATATGAATTTTAATGAAAATGAATATATGCCAAGGTTAGTAGATAATACATTAAAAAATTATTTAAGAGTATTTGGTGCTGTTTCTGTAGAAGGCCCAAAATGGTGTGGAAAGACTTGGTCGTCTTCAAAATTTGCTAATAGTGTTATTTATTTAGATGATAAAGAAACTTTTGAAAAGGCTTCTTTGAATTTTGATTTGGTATTAAATGAAAAAGCACCAGAACTAATTGATGAATGGATTAAAATTCCTGAAATTTGGGATAAAGTTAGAAGAAAATGTGATGAAAATTCCAAAAAAGGAAAATATATTTTAACATGTTCTACTAAATTAATGGATAATATGAATCAACGAATATTTCACTCAGGCGCTGGTAGAATAGCAAGATTGAAAATGTATCCTATGTCCTTATTTGAGTCAAATATATCTACAAAAGAGGCATCGCTTACTGATATGTATAATGGTACTCAAAAAAGTAAAAGTGTTAAAGTGCCTTCTTTAGAAGAAATAGCAACTTTAATAGTAAGGGGAGGATGGCCTAATAACTTAACTGTTGATAAAAAACTCATTAGTTTAATTCCTACTAGTTATCTTGAATCAATTTTAAGTAAAGATATAAATGACGATAAGAAACGCGATAGAAATAAAATGATGATGGTATTAAGGTCTTTAGCCAGAAATGAAACTACTATTGTTAGTAATCAAACTTTATTAAAAGATATAAACGATTTTTCAACATCAAATGATACCTTGGAAAGTAGGAGAACTTTAAGTGACTACTTAGATGTTTTGAAAAGATTGTATATAATTGAAGATCAAGAGGCATATTCAATTAATTATCGTTCTCCAAGTAGAGTAGGCAAATCGGTGAAAAGACATTTTACAGATCCATCACTAGCTTGTGCAGTTCTTAATTTAAATGTTGATAAATTGATGAATGATTTAAACATGTTCGGTTTGATGTTTGAAGCTTTAGTAGAAAGAGACCTAAGAATATATATTGAATATTTAGGTGGTAAATTATATCACTTTAGAGATAATGTTAGTGGATTAGAAGTTGATGCAATTATAGAATTTCCAGATGGTGAATATGGCGCTATTGAAATTAAACTAGGAAATAATAAAGAAAAAGAAGCTAGAGATACTTTATTAAAATTTTCTGAAAATATGAAAAAAAAGCCTAAATTTATGGCGATAATAACTGGCAATTCTACTTATGTTGTTAAAGATGAAAAAACAGGTATTTACACGTTACCCATAACAGCATTAAAGCCATAAATAAAAAGCTAAACAAAGAAGGAAAGGGAGGCCTTTCTTTTTTTGATGGGGGGGAAAGGAGGAAATAATAGGGGCCCCGCGGGGGGGGGAGGGGTGAAGGAAAAGAGAAAAGATATTTCTGGGAGAAGAAGAGAGAAGAAGGGAGGGAAGAGAATGGAAAAGAAGAACACAATGTTACTAACAGTAATAGCAGTAGCGACATTATTAGTAGCAGTAGTAGGCGCGACATTTGCAT
>CANQLN010000095.1 GCA_947624695.1 uncultured Bacilli bacterium | reverse complement strand
ACCAGCTTGATTCACAAGTTTACCTTTAACTAAAGCTTCATAAACCTTAACCCGGCCCACAATATCATCGGCTTTAACAGTCAAGATTTCTTGAAGAACATGAGCGGCACCATAAGCATATAGAGCCCAAACTTCCATTTCTCCAAATCTTTGACCACCAAATTGCGCTTTACCACCAAGTGGTTGTTGCGTAACTAATGAGTAAGGTCCGGTAGCCCGTGCATGTAATTTATCATCAACCATGTGGTGTAATTTAACCATGTACATAACACCAACAGATATTCTTTGATCGAATGGTTCACCTGTCCGACCATTATATAATACGGTCTTACCATCTGGTTCCATACCAGCTTCTTTCATTTCTTCTTGAATATCTTCCCAAGACGCACTATCGAATACTGGAGTGGCATAATGAACACCTAATTTTTTACCAGCCATACCTAAGTGTAATTCTAAGATTTGACCGATATTCATACGAGAAGGAACACCTAATGGGTTAAGCATGATATCTACTGGACGACCATCTGGTAAATATGGCATATCTTCTTCTGGTAAAACTAGAGAGATAACTCCTTTATTACCATGTCTTCCCGACATTTTATCACCAATTTGAATTTTTCTCTTTTGAATAATATATACTCTAATTACTTTTGATACTCCTGGTTGTAATTCATCAGAATTTTCTTTCGTATAAACTTTAACATCATGAACTACTCCCCCAGCACCATGTTCAACTCTTAAAGAAGTATCTCTTACTTCTCTTGTTTTTTCACCGAATATCGCATGAAGTAATTTTTCCTCACTTGTTAATTCTTGAACACCTTTTGGCGTAACTTTTCCAACTAAGATATCGCCTTCTTTAACTTCGGTACCAATTTTAACAATACCATCAGCATCTAAGTTTTTCCGGGCATCTTCACCAACGTTCGGAATATCTCTTGTAATCTCTTCAGGTCCTAATTTGGTATCCCGACATTCAATATCGTAATGGTCAATATGTAGGGATGTATAAACATCATCTTTAACTAATCTTTCATTTAAGATAACAGCATCTTCATAGTTATAACCATTATAAGTCATAAAAGCAACCGTCATATTTTTACCTAAAGCAAGTTCGCCTTTATCCGTTGAAGGACCATCAGCAATAACTTGACCTTTATGAACTTTTTCACCTTTTTTAACTAATGGGTGATGATTAATTGAACTAGAAGCATTACTTCTTTCAAAGTTGGCTAAATGATAAGTATCTTCGCCATCTTTAACTTTAACCACTATTTTTAAAGCATCGGCATATTCCACAACACCTGGCGCTTTACAAACGATAGTCGAACCAGAATCCCGAGCCGCAATCCATTCAACACCAGTTCCAACAATCGGTGCTTCACTCGTTAAAAGAGGTACAGCTTGACGTTGCATGTTTGAACCCATTAAGGTCCGGTTAGCATCATCGAATTCCAAGAATGGAATACAACTTGTCGTAATAGAAACTACTTGACTTGGCGCTACGTCAACAAAGTCAACTAAATCTTTCTTAACCATAACGTTATCACCATTATGACGAACTAAAATTTCGTCATCAATAATGGCATTTTTATCATCTAATTTAACTGTAGCTTGGCTGATATATAAATCTTGTTCTTCATCAGCAGTCATATAAACGATTTCATCTTTAACGACACCATTTTCAACTTTCCGATAAGGAGTCATAATGAAACCATATTCATTTATTTTCGCATAACCAGCAAGACTGGTAATAAGACCTATGTTTTGACCTTCAGGTGATTCAATCGGACAAATACGACCATAGTGAGATGAGTTAACATCTCTTACTTCCATACCAGCCCGTTCCCGAGACAATCCTCCAGGTCCTAAACTTGATAAACGTCTTTTATCAGTAAGTTCGGCGATTGGGTTAATTTGATCCATGAATTTGGATAATTGACTGGAACCAAAGAACTCTTTTAAAGCTGCCGTTACAGGACGAATGTTAATTAAAGTTTTTGGGGTAATGTTTTCTACTTCTTGCGTAGTCATTCTTTCTCTAATAACTCTTTCCATCCGTGAAACACCAGTTTTAAATTGATTTTGAATAAGTTCTCCCACTTGACGAACCCTTCTATTACCAAGGTTATCTATTTCATCAGTATTTCCGATATTACTATGTAAATTTAAATAATAAGATACTGCTCCGTAAATATCCGGAATTGTTAATCTCTTTTCATCAACACTAGTATCAATACCAATTATTTTAACTACTTTTTTCTCATCTAATTTATCATAAACTAAAACTTCTTGAATTTTATTATAATCATCAAGTTCCATATTCGTAATAGTTTCTTTTAAATTATAACCGTTAGCAAAAACATCTTTTAATTCCATAAGTAGTTCTTTATCTACAACCGTACCTTTACTAGCAATAACTTTATTATTTACTTTAATGTCTTCCGCTAAAGTACATCCAAGTAATCTTTCACAAACATTTAATTTCTTATTAAATTTATAACGACCAACTTTTGCTAAATCGTAACGGAAACGATCAAAGAATCTTGTAATAAGTTGGTTCTTTGCACTATCTAAAGTAGCTGGTTCTCCAGGTCTTAATTTTTCATAAATTTCAATTAAGGCTTCATCAGTGTTTTTCGTATTATCTTTAGATAAAGTATTTTGTAAATATTCGTTCTCACCAAAAACACTAATGATGTCTTCATCACTAGATAAACCGATTGCTCTTAAGAAGGTCGTAACAGGCACTTTTCTAGTCCGGTCAATTCGGACATAAACAATATTTTTGGCATCAGTTTCAAATTCTAGCCAAGTACCTTTATTAGGTATTACTTCACCAGAAATAATATGCCGTCCATTTTTATCTATTTCCTTTTTAAAATAAATAGATGGACTACGGACAAGTTGAGAAACAATAACTCTTTCGGCTCCATTTATAATGAAGGTGCCAGATTCTGTCATAAGTGGCATGTCTCCTAGGAATATTTCTTGTTCTTTTACTTCTCCCGTTTCATGAATGAATAATCTTGCTTCTACTTTAAGTGGAGAGGCATAGTTTACCATTCTTTCTTTGGCTTCCTTAATAGAATATCTTGGAGTTTCAAAAGAATAATCTCCAAACTCTAAAGAGATATTACCAGTAAATGATTCCACTGGAAATAAATCATCAAAAACTTCTCTGATGCCTTTTTCTAAGAAGTCTTGATAACTCTTCTTTTGGATTTCTAGTAAGTCAGCAAGTTCTAGCGTATTTTTTGATTTTGCAAAGCTTCTTCTTTCGCGATAGTCACCAAATTTTAAGGTCTTATAAGCCACGATATCACCCCTATACATAGTTTTTTAAATTTGAAAATACAAATACGTCGCCAATTTATAATTTTATCAGCATTTAATTATGAAGTCAATAAATTTTTGGCAGAAATTACCCAAAAACCTTTACTTTTTTCAATGACTTCACACTCATTTGTCTTTTCTAATTCTTTCTTGACGCTTTTTGCTCCTTGATCTTTGGAAATAACAAACCAAAGCTCACCATCTTTATTTAATCTTGCTAAGCCACCATTTAGAAATTCCATTAAGACTTTTTTACCTACTCTAATAGGTGGATTAGTAATAATTAAATCATATTTTTTAGTAATGCTATCGTAGATGTTACTTTCCCAAACACTAGCATCTACATTGTTTTCCTCAATATTCATTTTACATAAATGAATAGCCCTTTTATTTATATCAGCCATATCAACATGGCAATTTAAAACTTTACTTAAGGTAATGCCGATAAAGCCATAACCACAACCAATGTCTAAAATATTCTTAAATTCTTTTTTAGATGCTAAAAAAGTTTTTACTAAAAAGGAACTGGCATAATCAATTCTATTTTTGGAAAAAACGCCATTATCACTATTAAACGTAAAATTATATGCATCTAAAGAATAATTTATGCGCCGTATTTCACTCTTTAGGTTTTCTGCATTGGTAAAATAATGTTCCAATATATTTCCCCGTTTCTTGTATACTTTAGTATAACATAATTATCTTTTAGAGACAAGAAGAAAATTGCCAAAATTAAAAGAAAAAAGAAATTGTGAAGTGAAAAGTTAAATTCCAGTTTAAGTATATGGAAAAAGAATTTAGTCTTACATTAAATTCTAGTTTAAAT
>CANQLN010000094.1 GCA_947624695.1 uncultured Bacilli bacterium | reverse complement strand
ATATGGGTTTATTATTTATTTCGAATATCCAAATCAAAACTTTATACCATTTCGAATATCGTTATCAAAATGTACATTAAACAGATATAAGTATCTGTTTTTTCAATTTTATGGTATAATCTTGTTATGGTGATTATAATGGAATTCCTAGAAAAATATAATTTAAAAAATATCAATAAAGATTTACTAGAAGAGGCTTTAACCCATAGTAGTTATTCTAATGAACATAAAAATGTCCATAATTATGAAAGACTAGAATTTTTAGGGGATGCTGTATTAGAACTAATAACTAGTGAATATTTTTATGAAAACACGGATTATAAAGAGGGCGAAATGACTAAAAAAAGAGCTAGTTTTGTCTGCGAACAAGCCCTTTCCTATTATGCTAAAGAAATGGGAATACCTAAATTTATTAAAGTTGGTCATGGTCAAGAAGGAAATATCAATGATACGATAATCGCCGATGTTTTTGAAAGTGTTCTAGGAGCTGTTTATTTATCTTTTGGTTATAATTTTGCCAAAGATTATATCTATAAAATAGTTGTTCCTTATATTGAAAAAAATTTCGTCTTTTTTGGGGATTACAAAACTATGCTTCAAGAATGTGTTCAAACCGATAAGAAATCTTTAGAATATGTTTTAGTTAATGAAACAGGGGAAGCTCACAATAAAACTTTTGAAGTCGTTGTCAAAATAGATGATATTATCTATGGCCGAGGAACTGGCAAAAGCAAAAAAGAAGCCGAGCAACATGCGGCTTTAGATGCTTATAAAAAATCAGCAAAGTAGGTTATTAATATGTATTTAAAAAGTGTAAAAATAGAAGGATTCAAATCATTTGCCAATAAGACGGTTTTTGAATTTAATAAAGGCATTACCGCCATTGTTGGTCCGAATGGAAGTGGAAAAAGTAATATCGTTGATGCCATTCGTTGGGTTTTAGGAGAACAATCTTTAAAATCTTTACGTGGTGGCGCTAGTATGAGCGATGTTATTTTTAGTGGTTCTAGTACTAAAGAAGCGATGAATAAAGCATCCGTTACTTTAACATTCGATAATTCTGATCATTATTTAAATACGCCTTTTGAAGAAGTAGAGGTCAAAAGATGTGTCTATAAAAGTGGGGAAAATGAATATTATTTAAATAATACGAAAGTAAGACTTAAAGATATTACCGATTTGTTTATTGATTCAGGAGCTGGTAGTGATGCTTTTAATATCATCTCTCAAGGAACCGTTACCGATATTGTTAACTCTAAACCCCAAGAGCGAAGAGTTATTTTTGAAGGGGCTGCTGGCGTTTTAAAATATAAAAAAAGAAAAGAAGAATCTTTACGAAAATTAGATAAAACAAAAGATAATCTTTCTAGTGTAAATTTAGTTATTAATGAATTAAAAGAAACACTAGACCCTTTAAAAGAACAAGCGGAAGTAGCTCAAAAATATTTAAATTTAAAAGAATCTTTAAAAAATACCGAAATTGCTTTAATTACTAATGATATTACTACTTTGCATAAAGAATATCTTGATGCGGAAAAAACTCATGAAGAATTAACTAATAAACTTGAGAAAATGCAAAAGGTTACTAATGATAAAGAAAGTGAAAAAATAAAACTAAATATCTATAAATTAGATGATAGAATTAATGAAAACAATAAACGCTTATTAAGTTTAACCGAAGAGATTTCTCTTTTAGATAGTGAAAAAAGAATCACGATTGAAAGAACAAAATATGAATATAGTGACGATAAAATAAAAAACAATTTAATTAATTTAAAAGAAGAAGAGTTATCTTTAATTAAAAATATTGATCTTAAAAATGAAAAAATAGATTCTTTAAATAATAAAATTAAAGAAAAAATGGCATTAAATAATGAGATAACAAGTGAATTTAAAAATATTAGTTTAAGAAAAAATACTTATAATAGCGATTTAGAAGATTTAGAGAAAGAAAAGAATATTTTAGAAAATAAAATTGAGATTATCAATAATAATATTTTAAATAATGAAAAATTACCGCAAAGTATTCGAAATATTTTAAATAATCCACGTCTTAAAGGTATTCATAATACCATTGGCAATTTAATTCAAATACCAGATTCTTATGAATTAGCAGCTTCAGTAGTTCTTGGAAATGCCGCTAATTTCTTAATTGTCGATAATGAAAATAATGCGAAAGATGCTATTAATTATTTAAAAGATAATAAACTAGGAAGAGCTACTTTCTTACCTCTTAATATTATAAAATCACGTTATCTTGAAGAAAATATAAAAGAACGTTTAAGTCAAATTAATGGTTATATAGGAGTCCTTTCCGATTTAGTTAAATATGACTTTGTTTATCAAAATATTATCGAAAATCAATTAGGTAATGTCATTGTCGCTAAAGATATTGATAGTATGAATTTAATTGCCAAAATAATGGAATATCGTTACCGAGTAGTTTCTTTAGATGGTAGTATTATCTATGCTGGTGGCTCCATTAGTGGGGGAGGACTTGCCAAAAATAATGCTTTAAATTTAAAACAAGAATTAGAAACTCATCAAAATAAATTAGAAGAAAATCTAAGAAAGGCTAATTCTTTAAAAGAAGATATAAAAAATATTAATAGTGAATATGATATCTTAATAGATAAAATTCACAATCTAAGTGAAGAAATAATTAATCTACAAACCACTAAAAATAGTGAATTAAAACAATTAGAAGAAGAAGAAGAAAAATTAAAAACCATTAAAAATGATATTGCGGGTATTTCTAATTTAAAAGAAAATAGTCTCGATAAAAAATTAGAAGAAGTAATGGAAAAATTAACGACTTTAGAAACTGAAAAAGAAACGATTGAAGCTAAATTAGAAGAAGACAAATCCGAAAAGAGTAGTTTAAATGACGATTTAAGAGAATTGGAACTTAAAAATAATGCTCTTAACTCGGAATATAAAGAAGTTTCGAATCGTTTAAGTGAAGTAGATGTCAATATGGCTAAATTAAACGTTAAACTAGATAATTTACTTCTTAATTTAAACGAAGATTATGGCCTTACTTATGAATTTGCTAAAGATAATTATGAATTAGAAATAGAAGAAGATCTAGCAAGAAAGGAAGTTCATAAACTTAAAAATGAAATAAAATCTTTAGGAGAAGTTAATACTGGCAGTATTTCGGAATTTGAAAGAATTAATACTCGTTATGAATTTTTAAATACCCAAAAGAATGACTTAGAAGAATCTATTTCCGGATTATTAAATATAATCACCGAAATGGATGATATAATGACAAATAAATTTAAAGAAACATTTGCCAAAGTCTCCGAAGAATTTAGTAAAGTATTTAAAATTATGTTCCAAGGTGGGGAAGGAAAATTAGTTCTTACTGATCCAACTGATTATCTAAATACCGGCGTTGATATGATAATTATTCCGCCAGGCAAAAAAATGCATAATACCCAAAGCCTATCTGGTGGTGAAAAAGCTTTAACTGCTATATGTTTATTATTTGCGATTCTTAATGTTTCACCTGTACCATTTATTGTTCTAGATGAAGTAGAAGCAGCCTTAGATGAAGTTAATGTCGATTTATTTGGTGAATACTTAAATAAAAAGAAACTAGCTAGTCAATATATCTTGATTACTCATAAGAAAAGAATGATGGAATATGCGGATGTTTTATATGGTATTACAATGCAAAATGCTGGAATAAGTAAAGTAGTAGGAGTTAAATTAGAAGAAGTTTAACTCTTTTCTTTACCTTGAATTATATAATATTTTATAGTATAATGAATATGTCAAGGAAACTTGAATACAATAAAAAAGGAACATTCAAATATTCTTGTGTTGAGTGTTGCCAAATTATTTTTTGTTTTCGCCTAATTCAGTGATGAGTTAGGCGTTGTTTTTTTTACATAAGGTGAAAAATTATTTTGAGTAATGAATAAATGATAATAAATAGTGAAAAGATTATAATGTCTTTTTTATCCACAAGATCACTTCCAATCTTAAAAGTTATTAACTCCTAAGATGAAGGCAACATCCAACTATTTAAAGTTCCTAAAAAGAGTATAGCAAAACTAAAAATAAGTTGTTAAATTTATATAATTATAGTATAATGAATATGTCAAGGAAACTTGAATAAAATAAAAAAGGGAACATTCAGTTTACTGAATGCCTACCAGAAAAATCTGTTAGACATTTAAGTCATTACTGGCTTAAGTGTCATTTTTTTATTTC
>CANQLN010000093.1 GCA_947624695.1 uncultured Bacilli bacterium | reverse complement strand
AAAATTCTCTTTTTTATCAATTATTTCTGTCATTTTTTATTATTTTTACTTTTTACTACTTACTTTTGAAATTAAGCAAAAATAAAAAAAATTATTAATCACCGTTTTTAAAATAAAAATGTCTTTAGGAAATGACAAAAGGATTGCTTAATTTTAACTAGCAATCCTTTTGGTTTATTAAATTTTATTCAGCTTTAGCGTCTTTTTTAGTAAAACCATAATGGTCATAAATTTTGTCTTCAATTTCTTTGGCAATATCTGGATTTTCTCTTAAGAATAATTTAACATTCTCTTTACCTTGACCCACTTTTTCGCCATTATAAGAATACCAAGCACCACTTTTTTCCATAATTCCAATTTCACTAGCAATATCGACTAGTTCGCCTTCATGGCTTATTCCTTCCCCATACATAATGTCTACACCTGCTGTTTTAAAAGGAGGAGCCACTTTGTTTTTTACAACTTTAATATTGGTTCTATTTCCCACTACTTGATCTCCTTGTTTAATTTGTTCTCCTCTTCTTATATCAAGTCTCACCGTGGCATAGAATTTTAAAGCTCTACCACCAGGAGTTGTTTCCGGATTACCAAATAAAACGCCGACTTTTTCTCTTAATTGATTAATAAATATAGCAGTTGTATTGGTTTTATTTAAAGTCCCCGATAATTTTCTTAATGCTTGAGACATAAGACGAGCTTGAAGACCCACATGGCTATCACCCATTTCCCCATCAATTTCTGCTTGAGGAACTAAAGCCGCAACGGAATCAATAACAACTAAATCAATCGCTTCGCTTTTAACTAAAGCATCACATATTTCTAAAGCTTGTTCTCCTGTATCTGGTTGACTTAATAAAAGTTCATTAATATCAACCCCTAAACTTTTGGCATAAACAGGATCCAAAGCATGCTCAGCATCAATAAATGCTGCTCTACCTCCGGCCTTTTGGGCTTCAGCGATTGCTTGTAAAGCAATAGTAGTTTTACCAGAAGATTCTGGGCCATATATTTCAATTATTCTTCCTTTTGGAAAACCACCAACCCCTAAAGCAATATCTAAAGCAATAGACCCTGAACTAGTAACATCTATTTTAATATGTTCGTCAGCCCCTAATTTCATAATTGCACCAGCCCCAAATTGTTTTTCAATATCTTTTAAAACTTGTTCTAGGGCTTTATCGCTATTTTTTGTATCTTTTGACTTCATATTATCTCCTTCTACACTCTCTGATAACTAAATTTTACCTTAGTTTTTTTTCAATGTCAATATTAAATCGAACTTTTGTTTATTTTTTTAATTATAAAAGAGAGTTTTATTTTTAACTCTCCTTTATATTAGTTATTAAATGATAAATTTCAGACCAATTATTAACTCTAGTTATTCCTTTATAAGCAATATTGTTATTAAAAGTGGCCATCATAAACACTTTTATTTTTAAATGATCCGCAATATATGAACATTGATTAAAAGAATCATCAATCATTATATCAATTCTTTCTTTTTGACAAACCTCAACTTTATATTTACTTCCAATAATTAACTTATCAAAGGGAAGATCGTTTTTTTCTAACCACTTTAAACATTTTTCGTAAGGATTATTTAAATGGATACTATCTCTGGCCGTTATAATAAATATTTTATGGCCATCTTCTTTTAATTTTTTTAAATATTCTCGAGCTTCTTCAAAAGGTGGAATGTTTAAGACTTCTTTATCAAAAACCTCATTAAAGAATTCAACAACTTCTTCTTTACTCCAACCTAAACAACGAGGAAAAATTTCTTCTCTATTTATAATCGGTTCCCTATGCAAAACATTTTTAGTAAAGTCTATAGCTTTATCATATAAATATTCCGTCGTTTTACTAAGAGTATCATCAATATCTACACCAATATTCATTATTTTTCCTCACGATAATTATTACCTAGAAGTTCAATATCATCAGTTAAATATTTAATTCTTTCAATAATTCTTTTAGCTTTTATGGCATCTTCACTATCTTTAGTAATACTTAACGTTTTTTCTAATTCACTAATAGTAAGATTAGAAGTAAAGAAAGTAGGCATACCACTATTCATACGTGTTTGTAAAATAGTACCTAGAATCTCATCTCTTCCCCATTCGGTCACTTTTTCGGCACCAATATCATCTAATAGTAATAAATCAACTTTTTCAAGTTCATACAATCTATCTCCTACTAAATTTAAGTTCTCTTTTAATTTTCGCAAAAGTTCCGGTACATAAACTATTTCGGTGCTTACACCATATTTATTTTTAATTTCATTTAATAAAGCGGCGATTAAATAAGTTTTACCAGTGCCAAAATTACCATGTAAATATAATCCTTTAGAAGACTTAAAAGGATCAAAATTATCATAATAATCTTTTAGCCATTTAATAACAATGGCTCTACTTTTAGTAATTTTAATATCTTTCATTCGAGCACTATCTAAGATGTTTTGACTTGTTGTTTTTAATTTAGCATCTTTCAATGCTTTCTTTTTATATTTGCAAGGAATATAAGAAAATATTAAATTACTTTCTTTTAATTCCGGAAAATAAACATAGCCTTTAACTTTATTTTGACATTCATAAAGATTTTTACAATTTTTACAATGAGCAAGTTCCTCTAAAGAGTCCATAAGATTAATCGTATTTTTTTTAGCATCTTCATCTTTTAGTTTTAATTTTCTAACTAAAGCTTGATAATCTTCATTTTGCTTAGCCTTTAAATATTCTTTTTCTTGATTTTTTAAAACCGTTTTACTATCTATTTTTATCTCCATCTTAATTAAACTCCTTTAATAAATCCTTTAATTCCGCTTCCTCTTCTTTAGATAAATCATCTTCCTCAATTTTTTGATTAAACCAAATTGGCGTTTTAACTACTTCTTTCTTTGCTGATTCGGAAGATGTCTTTTTCAAACTTCTTTGATGTTCTTTTTCCGCAAACTCCATCGCCTCTTTAGCGGTTTTTAAATTAGCTCTTTTCCACTGAGCAGCGATTACTTCGACATAACCACTGGTAAGTTTATTATTATTTTTTCTTAAAACATAATCAATTAAAACATTGACTACAGCCGGTGGCATTTCTAAATCAATAATTAGATGCTCTAATAATTTTAAATCTCTGCTAGTAGGTTTCACATTATGATATTTATGTCTTAAGAAATCATAGGGAGATGTATTTTCAAAGACTTGAATGATTCTTCCTCTTTTAGAATTATCTCCCAAAGGATTTTTCAAATACTCTGGTTGACTTCGATAAACTAAAGTTGGCAAAGCCCCATTCTTAAATTGATAATCTTTGCGAGCCATTATTCTTAAACCATTTTTATCGATATTCCCAAATTCATTTAAGACTCCTCTGATAAGTTCCGTCATTTTCAAAGTATCAATGTTATAAATAAAAGCTAAATTGTTAATAAGTTCTCTTGTTTTCTTATTAAAAGCTTTTTCATTAATAATACTTTTCGGAATACTCGCAATAATTTCATCAAAATTAATGCGGGATGGATTTGTAATAATTGGACTATTTTTTTTATCAACTAAATCTGATGATAAAGTAAATCTTGATGTGTCATAAACTTCATCCATTGTTTTGGTAATATCTGAGTATTCCTTTAAATCAATTTTAGGAATTTTATACATATTTTTTAAATTTTCATATTCTTTTTCGCCAACATTATTATAAAGAACAATATTTAAAATAGGATGATTAAAAAATTCTGATGGGGTTAAAGGCGAATATAATTCATATATATAATCATTAATTGATCCTTCTTTAACATAAGTTTTTAAAAGACCAAAAGCCTCTAGGGATTCTCTAGCTAATTTAATATTTCCTATATCACTTTTTAAAGTAACCATTAAATGATGATGAATTAAATCTCTACTCATAATATTAGAAATACTTAAATCATTCCATAAAGTAAAATATAATGATACTCCTAAAGAACCAATTAAGGGTTCATATAAACTCATAATTATATTACGATCAGTATCAGCTAAAATGCTTTTATTAACTATAATATAACGATCAGCAGGTAAAAGAGTAACATTTTTCATGAGAATCACCTTTCATGATATATTATAAAGGAAACTTTTTTTATTAACAAGTTATTTGTTTATATAATGATGAAATAATTAAATCTCTAATTTTTTCATCTTCTAAAATATTAATACTAAAGGTTTTACTTCCAGCATGGTTTATGGAAGCTCCCAAATGATATACTTTCTTTTTATCAATTATTATATAACGATCA
>CANQLN010000092.1 GCA_947624695.1 uncultured Bacilli bacterium | reverse complement strand
GAAGACAAATCTCCCGGTAATCCTAAAGCTCCCATTCCCCGACTATAAGTATCAAAAGTCAAATCTTTAGAAAAATTATTTACTGGTGGTTCAATAGATAAACTCATATAATTATTTAAATTAAAAATTTGCATATCAAAAGGCGGATTATTTGTTAAAACTCCCACTGGGTTATCATAAATTTTTAAACCATCTTTAACTGATTCAACTGTTAAAGATTTTTCTTTGTCGGCAATAATCCAATGCAAAGGTGATGCTGGTAATTGCTCACTAAAATTAATATTTTCTAAATTTAAATTACTTAAAAGTTTTTTAACTTCTTCTAAGGAAGCACATTGCGTTAAAACCCAGGGAATAAATTCAAAAGGAGCCACATTATCTTTATTATTATCTAAATTGTGATAAAAAGCATTATGGGGAAAATTTAAACCAGCCATACCGAGCCCTTTTTCATTAATAGCGTCATAATATAAAGGATAATCTCCTTCCACATAAGCCATACCAATTAAGGCATAATGATTGTTAATTTCTTGGCCATTTCGAAATTTAAAGGGATAATTTCTGGGGGGTTATTGTTACTGTTTCTTTGTAGGAATATTCCAAATCTAAATTTCTCCCAAAATAATGATCTTTAGTTTTATAAGTTATTGCGGTACACATATTTTTTCCTTCTTTCTTATCTTCTTCTTAAATTATAGCATTTTTTAGATAGTTTTACTTTATTTTTTGACTCTAGTTAATTTTTGATAACCTAACTCTTCAGCTTTAGCTTCAATCGCTTTGGGAGTTCTTCCTAAAACTTCGGCAATTTCTTTGTGGGTCATATTGGCATAATTATCTTTTAAATATTTTAATTCATGACCTCGCCAAAATTGTGGTAAACGATAACTATAACCTAAATTTCTCAAAACAGTGGCCACCGCATAAACACTTCTATCCATTAAGTCCCCAATTTCTTGATAAGTCTTACCCTTATTAAATAATGATTCAGCAAGTTCAATTTCCCAATCTTCCCATCTTCGATACCAAAGAGGATTTTCAATTTTATCTTTCTTTCTTTTTTGAGTTAACCATTCGGGTTCTTCTCCTAAAATATTTTCTTCTAAATTTCTTGAATCCCATTCATTTTGATTATTTTCTAAAAATGTCCATAAGTCTTCCCAAGTAACTGTATAAATGTCCCATTTTTTAGTCAATTTTTTGGCTTTTAATCTTAGTCCTAAAGAAACCCAAGTATTAGTTATTCGGTCTCTAGAGACATTTAATAGATCAGCTATATCGGAGATGGTTAGTAGCTCATAATTGTTTTTAATCATCGGTCCTAATCCCAGGCGAACGGCTTTTACTTTTAAAGAAAAAACAGTTCGTTGCATATTTTGAGCTAATCGTTCAATCGACATTTTACCCCAAGATTTTGCCAAATACTTTTCTTCTTCTTTAGTCCATTTCCTCCGGTTTTGAATTAAAGTTATGCCTAATCTTCGAGCTTTTATGTAAATAGCATTTTCTGTTTTCCCCATTATTTTAGCAATTTTAGCATAGTGATATTTAGGAGCCAGCGACTTTAAAGTTTCAATTTCTTCTTCCGTCCATTCATTTGAGGTCGGCACTTCTAAGCCATGACTCTTAGCTACATTAGCCACAGCTAGCCAAGAACACCCAAATTTCTTTTTCATACTATGAGGTGATTCTTTACCCCAATTAGCTAATATGTATTCAATTTGTTCCTCTGTAAATTCAAACTTTTTCCCGCGCATAATATCACTCTTACTAATTAATAATTTATTATTATACTATTTATTTTCTAAAAATTGAATCAAATTCGAAAAAATAATTTCTTACCAAAGAATTATTTAATTTTCAATTCATTTTTTAACAGTATAACGCCTAAAATAAAAGCTAAAACATCCGCAATTAAGGCACTCCATAACATCGTAACAACACTTTCGCTTAAATGAGCTATGGTGATAATCGACGGAACAAAGAAAATAACATCCCGAGAAAGAGCTAAAAGAGTTGACTTAAAACTCGAACCCATAGCTTGAAGTAAAATAGACATAGTTTTAATTAAACATGTTAAAATAATACCACTTAAGAAAATTCGTAAACAATATTTAGCATATTCCAAATATTCAAATGAGTTCCCTTTGCCAAAAATATTGATGATAAAAGTAGGGAAAAATTCAAAAACAATAAAAGCCAAACAACCAATAATAAAATTAGTGATTAAAATATATTTTATTGTTTCTTTTACTCTTTTAATATTACCTGCACCCATATTGTAGCCAATAATAGGCATTCCTCCTAAAGAGACACCAATAACAATAGATACCACAATGCCAAATACTTTCATACATATACCAATAACGGCTAAGGGAGTGGCAAGCCCTAAAGCATTACCGGCAGATGATATAGTATTATAGCCATACTTTGCTACTAAGTTATTAGCAACTGCAATAATAATGACAATGGCAAGTTGCGTTATTAAAGATGCCAGACCTAAAGAAATTATCTTATGACATATTGTTCTATCTAATTTAACGGAATCTTTATTGATTTTAAAAGAGTTAGCTCGTCTTAAATATACAATACTTATGAAAAAAGTTAAAATTTGTCCAATAATGGTAGCAATCGCCGCTCCTTTAACTCCCATTTTAAAAACAAAGATAAAGATAGGGTCTAAAATAATATTAGATATTGCCCCAATAACAGTAGCAATCATCGCATATTTAGGACTACCATCACTTCTAATTGTCGCATTTAAACCTTGGCCTATAATATAAAAAGGTAGGCCATAACAAATAATTCTTAAATAGTCTTTAGCATACTTATAACATTCTACTTCTTTAGGATCACCACCAAAAACATTTAAAATTTGCTTATTAAAAATAAGACCTAAAATAGATAAAATAATGGCTATTAAAATTAAAAGAATTAAACCATTACCAATGGTTTTACTGGCTTTCTTATTATCTTTGGCTCCTAAAGATAGATTAAATAAAGCAGCGGCTCCATCACCAACTAATAAGGCAAAAGCTAAGGCAATAACGGTAAATGGATAAACAATATTAGTGGCCGCATTACCAAAGGCACCGGCTTCACTCCAACCAATAAAAATTTGATCCACTATATTATAAAGGGCTGCTACAATCATACTAATAACACAGGGAATAGCAAAGTTTTTAATTAATTTAGGTATCTTATCATTTTCTAAATCAAGATTTTTCACAAAAAATTCCTCCTTCAATTTTTAAGCATAAAAATACGTAAGTCTTATTCAACTGGACTTACGCATTTTTGCTACTCATTGATAAAATTGACTTATAATTTTTTGCTTAAACTTTTATAAGTATAGCACAAATTTTAATTTTTAGTAATATTTTTTTGATTCTTTTTTTGATTCTAATATCTACAATATTTGTTATTTTATTCTATTTTTATTCTTTTCAATATGATAGAATATTTATAAAAAAAATCCACGTCTAAAAGGCGTGGTTTTAACATGGCCTATAAGGCCCTAACATCTACCAACCCGCAAATGGAGGCTGGCTTTCTCTTTGTTCAAGCCCAGTGTAATGACTACTTTAGCCTACCCTTAAAAGGGTTATCATATTCTTTCTTTGACAATTTATCTTCCATTATATCTTCATTTTCTTGTTCTCTTATGTATTTTCGTATTGTTGCTTCATTTAATCCCACTGTACTTACATAATATCCTTCTGCCCAAAAATGTCTATTCCCATAGTTATATTTCAAATTTGCATGTTCTTCAAATATCATTAAACTACTTTTCCCCTTTAAATATCCCATAAATTTTGATACACTTAATTTGGGCGGTATTCTTACAAGCATATGTATATGATCTGGACACGCATTTGCTTCGATTATTTCTACTCCTTGATATTCACACAACCTTCGCAAATATCTTCCTATATCTACTCGTAATCTATTATATATTGCTTTTCTTCTATATTTTGGTGTAAATACTATATGATATTGGCAATTCCACTTTGTATGTGATAAACTACTCATATCGTCATTGTTTTTTATTCTTTTCAAAATTAGCTCTCCTTTCGATTTTTAGGCTTGGTTGACAGACCATTTCCTATTATATCAAAAGGAGAGCTAATTTTGTTTTACTTCGCTATCGCTCTTTGGTTCGCACGTGCATAGCACGTGGTTTTATCCGTAGCTATCTTCCGTTTGCTACATAATAAAAATGGAGCGCTATTGCGCTCCTTCAGAGGGCGGTTAGTATTCACGCACTTCTAAGTTTATTTAAATACTTTTACCTTTATTTTATATCTTTTAAAATTGGTTAT
>CANQLN010000091.1 GCA_947624695.1 uncultured Bacilli bacterium | reverse complement strand
ATATATAATAGTAATAGTTGTATTTCTAGTAATGACAATATTACTTTTATTTAAATTTCTTTTTAAAGATACTTATGTTTTTTATAATACTAATAATGAACTTCCAATATTACACGATACATATGAATATATGCAAGAAGGAGAAGCAGAAACATATTGGACAAAACTAATATTACCCCATAATTGGGGTTATGGAATTGTACCACAAACCGATTCAGGCTTTTATGGTTCTACAACTGGTATGCAAGCTTATCAAAATGAGCAAAAAGCCATAATAAGCGGAAGTGATCATGGAATATTGTCAAATAAAAAAATAGGCTTAATATATGCCAGTGATTATTATTTAGCAGGAACAACCAGTGGAGAAGAAGATGATTTAAAGTGTCATGGTAACTCTGGTTCGGAAGATGTAAAACCGGTTGGATGTATTTAACCAATAATGATACAGCAGATTTAAGCACAACAAAAGCCGATCCACCTTCTCCGTATGAATGGACCATGTCACGGATGAATGAGGTACGTTCGTGGACAATCGAAAACTATGGGAGTGTGAAACCCGATTACCCCACCGATTCTTACTCTGCTCGCCCAGTCTTCTATCTTAAGTCTGGGTTGAAATTATCAGGCGAAAGAACACTTGAACATCCGTTTATGATTGCTGATACAGAAAATTAAATTACTCGTTTTTGAGTAATTTTTTTCTATTTTGAATTAAATTTCTTAAATATTCTCATTATAATTTAGGTGGATTATGAAAAAGATTATAATTGGATTATTTATTGTGATAGTAATAAGTGTGGGAATTAATGAAAAAGAACATATTTTAATTCCTGATAATGCTATAAGATTTAGAATTATAGCAAATAGTGATAATAAGGAAGATCAAGATTTAAAAAAAGAAATTAAAAAAGAAGTAGAAGATGAATTATTTAAAATAGTTAGCAAGGCTTCTAATATTGAAGAAGCAAGAAATATAATTAATAATAATTTAGATAAAGTAGATAATATTGTTCAAAAATATAATGTTAATTATGATATTAATTTTGGGAATAATTACTTTCCTGATAAGATTTATAAAGGTATTAAATATGAAGAAGGTAACTATGAAAGTTTAGTTATTACTTTAGGAAATGGTTTAGGTCATAACTGGTGGTGTGTTTTATTTCCACCCTTATGCTTGCTTGATGAAAACAATAATTTAGAAAATGCCGAATATGAATTTTATGCTAGTAAATTAATTAATAAATTTAAATAATTAAAATATATTTAATTAGGGTGATAACGTGTCAATAGTTTTATCTTTATTTTTAATAGGTATTTCTTTATCTATGGACACATTTTCAATTAGTTTATCTATTGGTTCTTTTAATATTTCTAAAAGAAAAATTCTTTTATTTAGTTTACTTGTGGGTATTCTTCATTTCTTTATGCCTTTATTTGGTTTTATTTTAGGAGAAAAAATTGTTAATTTTTTAAATGTTAATGTTAATTTTCTTTTAGGAATAATTCTTATTTTAATTGGCATAGAAATGCTTATTAGTTTGTTTAATAAAGAAGAAAAACATTTTGATTTAGGAATTGTTAATATGCTTTTAATTGCCATTTCAGTATCTTTAGATAGTTTTTCCACAGGTTTAGGGTTAAGCGCTATTTCCAGTAATATTGTAATGTCAGGAGTAATATTTAGTATATGTGCTTTTTCATTTACTTTTATGGGTTTATTAATTGGTAAATATTCTTCTGGTATTTTGGGAATTTATGGTAATATTTTAGGAATAATATTACTTTTTGCTTTAGGAATTTTTCATCTTTTTGCATAAAAAAATAAAATTATCTTCAATATAGATTTAGGAAGGTGCCGTATGCATAAATATTTAACGAAAAGAAGTTTTATTATTATCAATATAATTTTGTTTTTAATCGAGGCCTTTTTAATTTATTTAATGATTAATACTTTCTTAAATAATGATGTTTTAAGTCCTCAAACTATTTCATTTTATGAATATCTAAAATTAACATTCCAAAATAACGTCTAATTTATTAATTACTTTCTTTATTTAGGTTGACAAAAGACTTTAAAAAAAGTATGATAAATACGAGAAAACCGATACAATCGGGATTTATAAATAAACAAATTTATATACACAAATTGTTGTTTTTTTCTTAGGCACAAAAACTAAGTTGTTAACATAAATAATAGTAAAGGTGAATTTCTTATGAAATACCTTAGTGTATATTTAAAGAAGGTATGTTAATGGAAAGAATTGTTATTGAGGGTGGTCATCCTTTAAAAGGTACAATCACGATTGGAGGAGCTAAGAATAGTGCGGTGGCTTTGATTCCGGCAGCTTTACTGGCTGATGGGATAAGTACTATTAAAAATGTTCCTAATATTACCGATAGGGATGCTCTTTTTGATATTGTGAAACTTCTTAATTGTGATATTGAGCAAAATGGTAGTACGATTAAAATTGATACTACTAATTTAAAGAATGTTTTAATCAGTCAAGAATTAAGTGTTAAACTTCGGGCTTCTTATTATTTTATGGGGGTTTTATTAGGCAAATATAAACATGTTGAAATATATTTCCCAGGTGGTTGTAATATAGGATCAAGACCTATAGATTTACATTTAAAAGGTTTTAAAGCTCTAGGAGCTAAAGTTACTAAAAGAGGTCATAAATATATTTTAAATGCCGATAAATTAAAAGGTGCCGAAATTGATTTAGATTTTGCTTCCGTTGGAGCCACGATTAATATTATGTTTGCGGCCGTATTAGCGGAAGGAAAAACCATTATTAGAAATGCGGCGAAAGAAGTTGAAATAATTAATATTATGGATTTCTTAAATAAAATGGGCGCTAAAATAAGGGGAGCTGGAACAGACACTATTGAAATTGAAGGCGTTGAAAAATTAACAGGTACGGAAATCGATGTCATTCCGGATCGCATTGAAGCTGGTACTTATATTTTAATGGGGGCCTTACTTGGAGATAACCTTTGTGTTGAAGGAATTATTCCAGAACACAATAAAGCCTTATTAGATAAATTACAAGAAATGGGAGTTTCTTATGAAATAAAGGATCATTCGATTATTGTTAATAAAAGTTCCAGTTTAAAACCAGTGGATGTTACAACGTTAGTTTATCCAGGATTTCCAACAGATTTAGGGCAACCGATGAGTGTTTTACTTACTCAAGCCGAAGGAGTAAGTCATATGGAAGAAACGATTTGGGAAAACCGGATTGGTCATTACCCTTATTTACAAAAAATGGGGGCTAATATTGAACTTAATGGTTTAAAAGCGACCATTAAAGGGAAAAGTATTTTAAAAGGAACCGATATTAATGCCACTGACTTAAGAGGAGGCGCTGCCCTTATTTTGGCAGGTCTTATTGCCTCCGGAACAACTACCATTTATGATATTGATTATATCTTAAGAGGTTATGAAAATATTATTCATAAGTTAAGTAATGTTGGTGCTAAAATAGATATTGAAAAAATATAATGTAGAGAAATCTACATTTTATTTTGGGGTGTTTGGGTGAGAAGAAAGTATAAATTATTTTTAATAATATTTATAAGTATTGTTTTAGCCTATTTTATTTATTTTATTAATCATCAAAATAAGATAAATGTTGTTGTTATTGGTGATGGTATAGCTAGTGGTGAAACGGCATATAATATTGACGGCATTAGTTATAGTGATTATTTAAAGGAATATTTAGAAAATAAACATTTACTTCATCATTATAATGCAACTTATGCTTTTAAAAATTATAAAATAACTAGTTTATTAAATGATTTAAAAAGTAATATTATTAAAGATAAAGATAAATTAACTATTCAACAATTAATTCATAAAGCGGATTTACTTATTTTAAATATTGGGGAAGAAGAATTAGTAAAATTGGCAATTACAAATGATTTAACTAAAGAAAGTTTAAATGAATTTATTAAAGAATATGATGATTTATTATATTTTATAAAAGATATTAGTGAAGCTAAAATAGTTATTGTGGGCTTTTATAGTAATAAATATTTAAAAGAAAGTAATACCATTATTTTAAATTCGGAGATTGCTAATGCGGCCCTTAAATATGAAGCTATATTTATTAATATTAGTGATTTAATGCGAAATAAGGAATACTTTGTTAATAAAGATACTTACTATTTTAACTATAAGGGTCATAAAGCCCTTGCCGAGGTTATTATTCATTCTTTATGACTTGTTTTCCCTAATTTTTTGTGTTATCATACATCTTACAGGTGGTTAGTCTGAAAAGAAAAAAGAAATTTATTTTATAAAAACAATTAAAAAAGTGCAGACTTCCCCTTACCCCA
>CANQLN010000090.1 GCA_947624695.1 uncultured Bacilli bacterium | reverse complement strand
GGATTTGATGCATCAACAACAAGTTTACAAGCATATCAAAAAGAACAAACAGCCATCAAAAGTGGAAGTAATTATGGAACATTGGAGAATACAAAAATAGGGTTAATATATGCAAGTGATTATTATTTAGCGGGAACAGCAAATGGAGGGGTAGATAATTTAAAATGTCACTATAGTGCAAGTTCAAGTGATTACGGAAAATGTAAAAAAAGTTGGATGCACTTAAGCAACAACGATACTAATCAATTAAGCACAACAAAAGCATCCCCACCTAGTGAATATGAATGGACCATGTCGCGGTCTGATAGCAGTCGTGCGTGGCGTGTCCTTAGTGATGGCTCTGTGCGCAGCACTAGCTTCAGCGGTACGCGTTCGGTTCGCCCAGTCTTCTATCTTAAGTCCAAGTTGAAATTATCAGGCGACGGAACACTTGAACATCCGTTTATGATTGCTGATACGGCAGTTTAGTTTATCGCCTTGGGTGGTTTAAGCACCCGGGCGATTTGTTTTGGTAACATTTTTGTTTTAAAATTATTATTTTCATTATATAATATAAATATGGTAGTTTTGATATAAAGAGATGTCGCGGAATGATAGCAGTAATGCGTGGAATGTCAATAGTGATGGCAATGTGAACAACAATAGCTTCAGCAATACGCGTTCGGTTCGCCCAGCCTTCTATAACTTGAATGAAAGTATGGTTAAGATTATACTTTAGGGAAGATAGAAGACAAAAACTATCACGGATTTTTAATCCAAAGACAAAACAGAGATGATTTACTTCACGAAGTAATCTATAAACTCTGTTATTTTTTGTTGGAATTTGTCGAAAAAATAGAAGTTTTGACAACGTTTGTCGAAAGTGTTGAAATATAAAAAATAATCCATAAAATAGAGACCTCGAAAAGAGGCGAATTTTATGAATACCGAAAAAGAAGAGACAAAATATTTTACACTAAAGTATGATGAAATATTTAAGTCTGTAATAGTTGATGAAAATGATTTTACTATCATGAATAGTATTTTGTCTGATATCTTAGAAAAAGAAGTAAAAGTCAAAAGATACTTAAATAGTGAATTAAAGACTAAAAATAAAAATATTAAAGGAAATAGATTAGATATCATTGCTGAAACAATAGAAGGTGCTCTTATAAATATTGAACTAAATATTAATTATGATAAGAATATCAAAGAAAGGAATTTAAATTATTATTCAGCCCTTTATACAGAAACTTTAAAAAAAGGGAATAAAAATAAAAAGATCAAAGAAATAATTCAAATCAATTTAAATTTTAATGAAGGACAAAATAAACCCTTAAAAGAAGAATATTTACTAAGGAATAAAGAAGGAAAGATATTAGTCAAAAATTTTAGAATTATCAATGTGAATATTGCAGGATATAAGGAAAAATGGTATGATAAAAACATCAAGGGAGATAAAAGACATATCTATCTAACAATGTTAGGATCAAATAAAGAAGAAATAAAGAAATTAGCGAAAAAAGATGCGAAAGTGAAAGAGGTGGAAGAGAAGATGTTTAGATTTAATGAAGATGGAACAATAACAAATTTAATGACACCAGAAGATGAAAGAGTTTTAATGGAAGGAATCATCGAAAGAAATGCTTACGAAGATGGGGCCAAAGATACCATAAAAAAAACAGCTATTTCAATGATTAAAAAAAATTATCCATTAAAAGATATTGCTGAAATAACTAAATTAAGTATAAAAGAGTTAAAAAAATTAGTAGTTAAATAAAATATAGTTTTGCAACAATTTGCAAAACTTTTAATTTTAATATATAATTTAAGCGGTGATATTTATGCAAATTGATAAAGTATCAGAACCGCAAATAGCTATTAGAGTTAGTCAATATCCGACTGATAATAAATGTGAATTTTTATTATTAGGAAGAAGTAATGTGGGAAAAAGTAGTTTTATCAACACTTTAATTGAAAGAAAGAATTTTGCTCGGACTTCATCTAAACCAGGTAAAACTCAAACTTTAAACTTTTATTTAGTAAACGATAATTTTTATTTAGTTGATGTTCCTGGTTATGGCTTTGCTAGTGTTTCTAAAGATACTCAAAAGAAATTTGGTATTATGATTGAGGATTATATTGCCACTAGAGAAAATTTAAAACATGTTTTTTTACTAATTGATTATCGTCATAAACCAACCGAAGATGATATTTTAATGTATAATTTCTTAAAATATTATAATTTAAATGTGACCATTGTAGCAACTAAGTATGACAAAGTTACTAAAAATGGAAGAGCAAAACAAGACAGATTAATTAAAGATGCTTTAAAATTAGATGATACCATTAATTTTTTACCATGGTCAACTATAACTAAAAAAGGAAGAGAAGAAGTATTAGATATAATTGCGGGATATTTAAAATAAAAGAGGTGAAAAGGGTTGAATAATAAAGGTTTTACATTAATTGAACTTCTAGCAGTTATTACTTTATTAGGAGTAATTGCCACTATTGCGGTACCATCAATTAATGGTATTGTTAATAGTATTAATAAAAATATGCTAGAAAAGAAAGTAGCTTTAATTGAAGAAGCGGCTAGTATGATGGGAGAAGATATTAAAGGTTCCATTATTAATAGTCCTTTAAATTATAAAAATTTTCCTTGTAAAAGCTTTATTATAACCGATTTAGTACCGCAATATTTAGCTAAAGATAATGATAATGAATGTTTAACTAAAGATAGTACTGAGACTTTAGGATGTATTATAGATCCTAGTGATAAAGATAATTATTTAGATAAATTAGAGGTTATAATATATTATAAAAATAAAAGAATTAATGCTAAAGTAGATACTTTAGATGAACTTACATGTAGTTAGGGGGATAATATGCAAACTGTTTGCTTAATTGGGAAACCAAATGTTGGTAAAAGTAGTATCTTTAACCGTTTAATTAAAGAAAAAAAATCGATTATTTTAAGTGAGCCAGGAATAACTAGAGATCGAATTTATGGCACGGTAGAATATAAAAATAAAAAGTTTAGCTTAATAGATACAGGTGGTATTCACGGGGAAGCTGATAACTTTGATAAAGATATTTTAATGCAAGCATCTTTAGCTATTGAAGAAGCGGACATTATTCTTTTTGTAGTGGATGGTTTAGATAATATAACTGATGCTGATAAAAAGATTCGGAATATGCTTAAAAAAAGTCAAAAAAAAGTTATTGTTTTAGTTAATAAAATTGATAATGAGAAAAGAAATGATTTAGTATATGCTTATTATGAATTAGGCTTTGAAACTATTTTACCAGTATCGGCTGAACATAATTTAGGCTTTAAAGAATTATTAGAATTAATTACTAAAGATATGAAAGAAGAAGAGGAAGAGAAAGAAGATATTTTAAAATTCTGTTTTATTGGGCGACCTAATGTGGGTAAAAGTTCTTTAATTAATGCTTTACTAAATGAAAGTAGGGTTATTGTTAGTGATGAAGCCGGGACTACTAGAGATGCTATTGATACTAGACTAACTTATGATAAAAAAGATTATATTGTTATTGATACTGCGGGAATGCGGAAAAAAGGGAGAATCTATGAAGAATTAGAAAAATATAGTTTAATGCGGAGCATGAAAGCTATTGATCGAAGTGATGTATGTGTTTTAGTAATTGATGCTAAAGAAGGCATAATAGAGCATGATAAACATATATTATCTTACGCTATTGAAGCAGGTAAAGGAATAGTTATTTGTGTTAATAAATGGGATACAGTTAAGAATCCTAATGAAGACTTAAAAAAATGGAAACAAGAATTAGAAGTTTATTTTAAATTTGTTCCTTATATTAATTTTGTTTTTACTAGTGCTTTAACTAAAAAAAGATTACATACTTTAATGCCAGAAGTAATTAAAGCTTATGAAAATAATCGAAAAGAAATAAAAACAAGTTTATTAAATGATGTTATTAGTGAAGCAGTATCTTTACATGAACCTCCTTCTTATAAAGGAAAAAGATTAAAAATTTATTTTGTTAGTCAAACTGATAGTAGGCCTCCTAAATTTACCTTTAATGTTAATAGTAAAAATTTAGTACATTTTAGTTATGAAAGATATTTAGAAAATAAAATAAGAGAATCTTTTGACTTAGAAGGAACACCCATTATATTACAATTTAAAAATAAGAGTGATAGATAAATATCATTCTTTTTATTATGGAAATTCTTTATTTTAAAAAATTTAATAAACCATATCAAAAGAGTAAAGGAAAGGAAGGCCTTTCTTTTTTTGATGGGGGGAAGGGAGGAAATGATAGGGGCCCCGCGGGTGGGGGGAGGGGTGAAGAAATATAGGAAAAGATATTTCTGG
>CANQLN010000089.1 GCA_947624695.1 uncultured Bacilli bacterium | reverse complement strand
CTCCACAAGTCCCAATCCGAATTATTTTTTCCACATCAAAATAATGAAATAACTCCCAAGCATATATACCCATACTAGGCATACCCATACCAGAGGCCATAACCGTTACTCTTACGCCTTTATAAAATCCAGTATAGCCTAACATATTTCTTAAATTAGCCACATTTTTTTCTTCAATAACAAATTCATCATGAATAGCATTATCTAAAAAATGTTCGGCAATATATTTTGCTCTTAAAGGATCACCTGGCATTAATACTAAAGGCGCAATACTTCCCTTCTCAGCATTAATATGAATTGGCTCATCTCCAATAAACATTATTTATCATCTCCTAATTTAATAATAAAGAAAAAAAAGAATTAAGAAAATATCTTTCGTAATTCTTTTGACGCTTATTTACATAATAATTTGATTAGCATTTTTAAAATCAAAAGCTGCCGTTCCGACAAAGTCTTCACTCCCAATAATCGTTACTAAATCATTTAAATAGGCATTATAATTAGTGGCATAATCTAATTTTAAAGTAATATTTAAATTATAACTTTGATAAATTTTATTAGCTCTTTTGACTAAATAAGTATTAACCCCAACATTACTTTCATTAATATGAATGGTAAATTCACCCTCATAAAATATAACATCATGAATAATTCTTAAAGTAGTTAAAACGTCTCCTTCTGTTAAAATAATCTTTCCTACAATGGGGCCATCTAAAGTTTTATCACTATTTGAAAATTCTAAAAAATTAATAATATCATCACTAGTGGGACTAAGTCCTAAAGAATTATCGGCATTAACTAAAATATCAAAAGCCTCTTTATCATCTTTAATATAATCCAGTAATTTTCGATAAATAAAGATATTATTCATAACTTAAAGTCTCACTTTCTAAATTATTCATAAAATCCACCACGGTATTAATCTTTTCACTCATTTTTTCATTATTAATGGCATCATAAAGAGCCGTTTGCCAACTTTCAAAAGAAGTATGATATAATCTTTTACTATTCGGAATAGTTTTGATATAACTAATTAAATTTGCTTTCGGCATTTTACTCATCTCTAAAAAATTATCAATGTTCATAACATAAGTCGCGGCATATTTTACTGGAATTTGCCGCTCTTCATTTTCCCAAAATTTTTCTAAGATGACTACCCCATTTGCATAGAAAAAAGCATAATAACCACCAAAACTTTGACTTAAACCTTTAAAAGGACGCCCAATAAAATTAGAATTTTCTAAAGTTGTTATTCTTTCATTAACCTCTTTTACTAAAGTATCATGATCTTTAGTTTTGCTTGGAATATGATTTGCTCCGGTACTTTTACCTTGCGGAATATTTTTTCCTTCAGGTAATAACTCCCAATTTAAAGTAATTTCTTGATCATATAAGTGATTAAATTTTGCCATAAAATTAATATCCCGGTAAGTATTTTCTTCCCCTTCTTTAAGAGTAGGCATATTAATTTCTTTAATTTCCGGATGCATAATTCTTAAAGCATGATATTCTTCATGAAAATTCCAACGGGAATATCTTCTTAATTTTGCCATGCTTGGTAAAATAAAAGTTATTCTTGGATCATACCTTTTATTAGTTTTAATCATTTCTTCAATGGCTTTTTTATAAAACATTAGATATTGATAACAATTAGGTAAATGACCTTCTTTTTTATTTACACAATATTCATAAATAATTTTAGCAAACATTAAAGAGAACGTATCATCATCAAAACAACTAGCAAGTTTTTGATAATCAACTGGATGGTCAAAAAAATCTCCTAATTTAGGCATCCCCATGATTAAGTCCTCTAATAATTGATAACTTTTTTCAATATATTCTCGGAATTCTTCATCTTTACCATATATTTCGTAATCTTCTCTAGCCACTTCAAAATATTCAGAATTTATTTCTTTATCAATAACATCTTTTAATTTTAGAGCCTTAGCTTTAAAGGCCTCTACTAAAGCGAGGTTTATTGCTTCTCTTCCTTTGGAATATTCCTCAATTAAACCATTAATAAAATTTCTTTGTTCTTCTTTCGTTTTGCCATATCGATCCAAATGATGATTAACCATCTCAATTAAAGAAATATAAAAATGATGCTCAGAATATTTAAGCATTCTTCCTATTTTATTTTCCTTAGGTAAGGAAACCATAAAAGCTAAATTTTTTAAAATTGCTTCATTGTGAAAAATAGCCAATAAAGGTTCTTGATAAGTTTTAAAATAAAATTGAGCAAATTTATTTTGATCATTTTCTTTCAAAGAATTTTCAAAAAGATTATCAACGGAAAAAGTCCAATAGCCATCATAAGATGGAATTGGATTAAAAACTGCTTCAACGTAATTCATTTGTTTAAAGCATTCCGATATGGCCATATAATCACTTTCTATTCTAAACTTATTATAGCATTATTTTAATTTTTATAAAACAATTAGAATTTTACTTTACATATGTTTAAGAACACAAAAACTTTCAACATGCTCTGTATTAGGAAACATATCTAAAAGAATAAACTCTTTAATTGCATATTTATCTAATAATAAATTTAAATCTCTTCCTAAAGTTTGTGGATTACAAGAAATATAGATAATTTTGGCAATATTTTCTTCTTTTATTTTTTGAATTACGTCTTTACTTACTCCACTTCTGGGGGGATCTAAAATAATTGTATCAAAATATGAAGTTATCTTATCTTTAACTTTCTTAGCATCCGATTCTATAAATTCTAAACTATCCCGCTTATTAATGACTTTATTTAAATTAGCATCTCTAACCGCATTAGAAACTATTTCCACTCCCAAAGTTTTTTGAACATTTTTATTTGTTGCGATACTAAGAGTTCCTACCCCAGAGTAAAAATCTAAAACCTTAAGGCTATCCTCTGTATTACTGGAAATTAAATTAAATAACTCAGAACAAATATAAGGATTCACTTGAAAGAAAGAGTCATAACTAATTTTAAATAAATAATCATTAATTTGATCCATTAAATAGTCTTCACCATAAAGACACTTTCCATTATGAACAATTCCCACAATAGGATAATTATGAATTAGCCATTCTTTATTTGCTAATTCTTGTTTACTTTCACAAATTAATAAAATTTCCCCCTTATAATTAGTTCTAATGGTAACATTGCCATTTTGAATATTTAATTTATTTAAATCTTTTAATAAATTATTAATTTTTTCATTGGCTAAATAACAATAATCAATTTTTAAAGGTAAATGGGTTTCTGGTTCATAAAAGCAAACTTCATTATTTATTATTTTTAAAGTTAATTTATTACGATAATTATATTGTTCTTTACTTTTAATAATTTTCTTTACTTCATAAGAAATTTTATTTTTCTTTAAAATAGCATTAACTTTATCTAGTTTATAAGATAGAGCCTCACTCAAAGATATATGCATTAAATCACAGCCGCCACATTTGAAAAAATAAGGGCAAAGAGGCTTTATTCTCTTTTTAGAAGGAGTTATTATCTTCTTAATCTTACCTTCTAAATAATTTTTCTTTTCTAAAGTAATTTCTACTTCTACTATATCACCAGGAAAAGTTTTAGGCACAAAAATAATCTTGTTATTTAAATAACCTATGCCTCTTCCTAAATTGTCCATTTTTATAATTTCTACTTCCATAAATATAAATATAGCATAATTTGAGAAAAGAAAAAAGAGGCAATTACCTCTTATTAGCTTCTTCTATTTCATAAGTGAAATTGCCTTCCGTAACTTTGGCAAATTCTCCTAATTCCATCGTTAGATATTCTTTTAAAAATTCGTAATCATCATGACTACATAACATTATTTTACTGAAAACACATTGTAGTTCATTCCAAATATTAATAACTCTTTCATCTGTTGGATTCATTTCTAAGAAATATTTTATTTTAGCGTACATATCTTTATATTTTATTAAAGCATTGGCATCTCGTTTGACATTTCCTTTTAAAGTTGTTTCTAAAAATCTTGCTACTACTTCATCTGGAAAATTAAGATATCTTAGTTTAAACACACAATCAATGATTTCTTCTTCGCTTAAATAACGAATAGGAAACATATTATCAAAGTTGTAACATTCATTTAGTTCGGTCCAAATCCGGTTATATTCTTTTTTACTTATAAGAGGTCTTAAGGTAATATTTTGTTTTTCTCTTACAACCAGTTCCGCTTTGGGCTCTTTTTCTTTTCTTAAATTTCTTTTAATTAAGGTTGACTCAACAGCTTGAAGATAAGATTTCGCCAGGCCTAAATCTTCTAAAGAGGCAATTATAATATCAATATCTTCTTTTGTTAGTTTTTCTTTCGTAAAATAATGTTTATAAATTGTGGTTAAATTTTCTTTAAAGTTAGCAAAATCAATATCTTCAGCATTCGTATCAATAACTATATATTGATGAGCGGGAGTTACCATATCATGGTTTAATTTTTCTAAC
>CANQLN010000088.1 GCA_947624695.1 uncultured Bacilli bacterium | reverse complement strand
CACCATCATATCCGCCAAATCCCATAGTTACCTTTTCTCCTGTTAAAGAAGATAGTTGGTCTTTAAGATTTAAGATATCTAATAATGTTGATACTTCTACAAGCCCTTCCACATTATCTTTTGATATATATTCTAAATCTTCGTTAATGGCTCCGGATAAACTTCTTATTGTTAATTTATCAGGTCTAAATATAAAGCTAATACCATTTCTTTCATAATCTTTGATAAATAATGCGGCTCTTTCTAAAACTTGTAATAACTCGTTTTTATTAAGTGTTACATTATAATCAAAACCTAATTGTAACATTGATAATGCTGATTCCGTTGGGAACTTATCTTTAGCACCATTGATAGTTGCTTGGAATACATATTCATCATTATATAATTCCATAGTAGTTTCATTCGACTTAATCTTTGCCTTATCGAATCCTATTGCTACAAGAGCATTACCTAACTCTTTTGGTAGGTATATATCTTCATTCTCTAATTCAGGAATATTTGGTACAATACCTACTTTATAAGTATTGGTTGCTATAATCTTTTTACCAATATAATACGTATCTAATTCATCCGCATTCATATTGATAGCTGTACAACTTCTTGCCACTGAAATAGCATCAATTAACTTTTTAACATCAATTTCTTTTCCATCTCCTGCTACTTCTTTAAATTCTGGAAACTTAATTACATCCCCATTATCATCTACGCATATATCTAATAGATATGCACCATTACCAATTATAGATAGATTATTACCTTCAATTCTCATATCTACATATTCAGTGGTAATCTTATTTACAAGACTTGTTAAGAATTCAGCATATACAACTGCCCTAAAATCTTCTCCTTCACCTTCAACTGGTTTTCTTATTATTACACTAGCATCCCCAGAAGTAGTAGTAACTATAAAGTTATTACCTTTTCTCTCAAGTTGAACCATCAATGTTATTGGGGATAAAGCATCTTTCTTACAAATCTTTCCTGCCTTGTTAATCATATCCTGTAATACTGTGGTTTTAATTTTCATTTCTATTCCTCCTCTATTTTCTTCTTGCTACCATTTCGGAAGCTTTTCTTTCAAACTCATTTCGAGTCTCTGTATCTTTTCTTAACTCCTCAGTCATAAAAGTAACATTGGTAAATCCTCTACTCTTAGCACCTCTTGCTGATACACATCCGTGCTTCATAGTTAGATTTACGTATACGCTTTTAGAACCAGTCGCTAAGCTAATACATTCAGCAATATCTGAAGCCAATTTTTCTTGAAGTTGTAATCTCTTAGAACACATATCTACTATTCTATTTATTTTACTTAGTCCTAATACATTATAACTACCATCCTCATTTTTAACTGGTAGATATCCTACAATTACATCTCCATCAAACATTAAAGCTAAATGATGTTCACAATGACTATAAACATCTTCAATCATTTCTACTACCATAGGGTCATAACCAACTTGAAATTCTTTATTAAACTTTTCAGCAATTTCTTTATTAGTATAGTTATTACCTTCTAATAATTCTTGCCAGTATCCAGCCACTCTTCTTGGAGTATCTTTTAATCCTGGTCTCTCTGGGTCTTCCCCCATAGCAAGTAGTAATTGTTTGGTTGCTTCTTTTACTTTATCAAAATCGAATTTACCCATAACCTACACTCCTTGTTTATTACCCCATACCAATGTATGCATTTGAGGTAATACATATACTTTCTTCATACCACTTTCCATAGTTCTTTCGATTAGTTTTTCATAATCTAATAAAACTCTTTCAGCGATAGAACCTTTTTCTGTTGTATTGGTATTTCCAACACTTAAATACATTTTAACATCTAAGTTAGTTTGCCATATAGCATTCATAACTACATCTTCATAATAACTTTCTGCGAACTTGAAATCTTCTTCATCAAATACTGGAATCTTTATAACTATCTTTGGTCTAAACTCTGTCTTACCTATAGTTTGAATCCATTCATTGATATTATCTTTAACATCGGGTTGTTTACTCGATGGTGCCTTAGGACTAAATACAATAGTATCTGCTTTACATAACCAGTATGGAGTTTTACTTCCTTGAGTTTCTACATCTACCCCTATTCCTTCATTATGTAAAATATCAATAACTTTACCAAAATCATATAGACAAGGATTACCACCAGTTAATATAACGTGTGCTGTATTAGTTTCTTGACACATTGTTAATAATCTTCTTGCTAATCTCTCATCCCCATATTGCTCTGAGTTATCATCCATCTTCCAAGCGAATTTACTATCGCACCATTCACATTTGAAATCACATCCAACAACCCTAACAAATAGCGTTTTCAATCCAACATTAGGACCTTCTCCTTGAATAGTTGGACCAAATATTTCAGCAACTGGAATTAACATTATTCATCACCCAATTCCATTTGCATTTGTACATACTCTGGTCTATGGTATGTTGCATAACTATCTCTAGTTTCCCATAGTTTAGCCTCTACCACTTTAACGTGTGGGTAACCATAATTATTTCTTAAAGATTGTTCAATCATTTCAGCGAAGTATTTAACCATATTTTCTGCTGTTGTATCGAATGGCATTCCTTGATATTTCAATCCGTGTTTTTCTAATACCTTAACAATATCTTCTTCCACTTCTGAAATATCTTTAGCATTAAAGATGTATCTATGGTCTGGTACTATTTCTTCCATAGCCCTTTTCAACTTTTTGAAATCAATTACCATTCCCCATCCATCTGTTTGAGGTCCTTCCACAGTTATTTCTAGCTTATAACTATGTCCGTGAAGATTTCCACATCCACCATCATATCCTGGTAGTAAATGTGCTGTTTCAAATTCAATATGTTTAGTAACTCTCATACTTTCCTCCTTCAAATATATTATACGAGTTATTTACCCTTATACATCTTGTATGAATTGATAAGTATTAAGATAAAATTAAGTAACCATACACTAAAAGAATGAATCAAAATACCATAGATTACAAATAACAATGCTCCTAATGAATCAAATAATCTTATTGCTCTTTTATCATTCATACTAAATGCTAATAAGATAAACAAAGTAGCAACTACTCCTAACGCTTCAACTAACATTCCTTATCTTCTCCTTCCCACGGAAATACAATCCAATCATATTCCTTCTTTTCTTCGAAGTAATCAATAAAGCATTGATAGTTGGCAGTTTCTGCTAGTTGGTCTATTTGGCAATACATTGTTGTAATGAAATAGCCCTTTTCTTTTGCTAACTCTGAATACTTCTTTAATGTAATTCCAGTATCGCATATATCATCTATGATAACACAATTCTTTGCTGGATTACTTAATAGTGGCAAACCAGTTTTATATGATAACAAGGTTGCTAATATCAATCCACCTCTTGGAAAGGTAAAGATGCCAGAGGGCTTTAAACCCTCTTCATCTAATCTCTTAGCAACATTATCAATATAATCTTCCACCATCTTCCAAGTAACTATTACTTTATTTTCCATTTAACTTACCTCCTAGAATAATGGCTTAGGTATCCCTACTTTATTCTTATACTCATAATTCTTACAGAAATCTAAGATATACCATACATTTATTATAGTTCTATATACATATCCTCTATCTCCTGTTATTTGGTCTAAATCAACTCCTAACTTATCCAAATACTTTTGAAGATTTTTCATTGCTTCATCTCCACGATTGAAGATATGTTTTTTAAGATTTGTTTGTACCTCACTTACAGGAATAATACCATAGTCAGTCATTATTGAACCACGGCTGGCACACATAATATGACTTGTACTATCAGCACTTGCTATTGGATAACTTTGTAATAACTTTTGGTTTGTCATTCCGAAGGTATGTACCTTAATCTTTCTACCAGTTTTCTTTTCATAATCTAATATGATGCTGAATGCTCTATTTAAGAAATAAGATATTTGACTTTTACTGGCTCCTACTAATGCTCCTAGTGCTATATAGTCTTTTCCATAATCTAAAATTCTTACTAAGTAATTCCAACTTTCTCCTTCGTGGAAGACTGGGATAAGTTTGTTTGGTTCTTTAAGATGTTCCATCATATACATATAATTGCTTTCACTTTGTTCTTCTGTGTTATCTCCTTTAAACTTAGGGATAACATCAAGTGGTGCTATCATATCTACATATTCACTTATACCATTTATGTAAGAAATATAATCATCTATATCTACCGTTTCCCCCTTAGTACTAACACTATATGCCCCAGAGTCAATGAATAATTTACCAGTATATTCTGGATGCTCCACCTTATAATCTATTAACTGCTTAATCATATTTCTATTATTATATTGAGATAATAGAATGTTGCAATTATTTTCCATTAAGATATCAAATAACTCTTTTGAATTCCAAGCAACAAAGAAATAATCTAATCCTTTCATTCTTTTACCTCCTTCTCATCTTTTGATAAACATAATGGGTCAATCAATCCATTTCTCTTAAATGCTGTTTCTCTCATAAAGCAAGGTCCACAATGATGGCAAGGT
>CANQLN010000087.1 GCA_947624695.1 uncultured Bacilli bacterium | reverse complement strand
ATGTTATTTATTAAGTTAGATATTCAAAGATTTGCCCATAAAAAAGGACAATCATCTACTGATAATGGTCGTGATTCTCGCGGACGTAGATTAGGAGCTAAACTTTCAGATGGTCAAGTTTGTAGTGCTGGTTCCATTATCTATCGTCAAAGAGGAACAAAAATTTACCCAGGAACTAATGTCGGAATGGGAAAAGATCATACTTTATTTAGTAAAATAGATGGTGTTGTTAAATACGAAAGATTGGGTAGAGATAAAAAGAAAGTAAGCGTTTACGAAGCGTAAGTAAATGCTTTTTTTGTGGCTTAAAAAAGTCTGCTATTTAGCAGATTTTTTGACATTTTCATCATCAAATAAATATTTAATATCTAACTCTAAAGCATCAGCTATTCTTGTTAGAGAAACGATTGTAAACCCTCGTTGCATTTTTTGACTTTCTATTTTAGAAATATAATTCATAGTTAGACCTGCTTTATCAGCTAGTTGTTGTTGAGTTAAATTCCTTAATTTTCGATACTTCTTTATATTATGTCTTATAATATCAAAATAATAATTGTCGGCATGTTTCATCGTTAGCACCACCAGTCCATATAATTATTATCTTAAAAAATATAAATTTAATATATGGACACATTGTCCATATAGTGATATAATCAAATTATATAAAAAATAGAGAAGGAGTATAAGATGGAAGAAAAAAACATAAAAAAGAAAAATATAATTGGCTGCATAGTATCAATTATAGTTTTACTTACATTAATAATCGGAGCAACTTATGGTTTTTTTGCATTTACTACATCTGATAGTAAAAGTACTACAGATGCTAGTATTAAAACTGGATCTGCTAATTTAATATCACTTACGGGCGGAACTAGTAAATTACATATTATTGTCGATGGAGATGATATGTCCGTCGATAACGTGGGAAAAAGTTTTTATGCCACAACTGAACCAGAAAAAAATTATTTAACTGAAGAAGAGGAGCATACATTTAATTTAGCCAACATAAGTGTTGATGGAAAAAACATTGGTCAAAATAATTGTACTGCAAATTTAGTAATAACTATTGATGGAGACTTAAAAGAAGTTCTTCAAGAGGAAGATACTTTACTTCATGTAGAAGGAATAGATGAAGAGTTAAACATAGATTTAGCAGAATTGAAAGAAGAAGGGACTAAAACATATCCATTTGAATTAACTATCTATTCCAGTTCACCAGATCCTATTGTTGGTTATTTAAAATTAGTAAATAGATTTGAAGATCAGAGTGATTTAGCTGATAAGGAAATTAATGTAACATTAGTAGTTCAAGACTTAAAATGTAGCATATCTAAAGGTTTTTCTACAACAACAACAATAGCCAGTAATCCTCAAATTGAAACAAAGGAACATATGCAAGAAAGAGGAGATACTCTTCGCAGATTTCAAGGTAAAGTAGAAAATGATGGAAATGGAAATATCACAAGTGATATAAATAACTATATATGCTTTGGTACAAGTGACAAAGCAACATGCTTAGAAGATACAGATAAATATATGTACAGAATAATCGGAATAGATACAACTAATAATGAGTTAAAATTAATCAAACGAGAATCTTTAAATACTACTATGCAATGGGGCGGTGAGAGAATAGCTTGGGAAGATAGTGACCTTCAAATAAATTTAAATAAAGATTTTTTATCAAGCTTAGAAGGAAAATGGTCTAATTTAATTTCTTCACATAATTGGGGTTATGGAACAGTTCCAGCTGAAGACTACGGGATTGATGTATCAACTACAAGTTTACAAGCTTATCAACACGAGAAAAATTTATTAATATATACATTAAATGCCAAAATAGGATTAATGTATATTAGCGATTATTACTTATCAGGAGGAGATAATCAAAAATGCTTGAGTAGTTCTAGCTCGAGCAATGATGATTATGTCGAATGTAAAAAAAGTTGGTTACATTTATATAATAACGATTCGGCAAGTTTAAGTACAACTAATGAAGAACCACCAACTAACGCTGAGTGGACTATGACAGTATTGCAATATAATTATACTTGGACTTGTAACGTTCAAGGATCTTGTGGAGGTGGTGCAAGAGGATACACTGGACAGTATTCAACTCGACCTGTCTTTTATTTAAAATCTGATGTAAAAATAATTGATGGTGATGGTTCTATGAAAAAACCATATATTATAAAGGAACCATCTGATAACATATACGATGCTAAAGACGCAATATTAGCGAATTCGCAACTAGAAACGGCAGAACATATGCAACAAAGAGAAGGAGATACTTTAAGACGTTTTCAAGGTCAAGTAGATAATACCGAAAAGGGCATTATAAATAATGATATTAATAACTACTTTTGTTTCGGAACAGATGATCAAAATGAATGTAAAAAAAATACAGATCAATATATATATCGAATAATTGGGATAGACACCACTACAAATGAGTTAAAATTAATAAAAAAAGAGTCATTGAATCCAACAACTTGGGGTTCATCTTCACAAAATTGGGGAAACAGTGATCTTCAAATTGGATTAAATGGAGATTTGTTTTTAAAAAATAAATCTGGATACTCATACATGCAAGAAGACGAAAAAAACACAAAATGGACTAATATAATATCACCTCACGATTGGAACTATGGAGATATATCATCTGATGATGCAGGTTTCAACGGACAAACAACAGGAATAGAGGCATATCAAATAGAAAAAGATAAAATGGCAAGTGGAATAATAAATGCCAAAATAGGATTAATGTATGTAAGTGACTATTACCTATCTGTTGGAGACGATTTTAAATGTTATTCTAATGGAGCTCAATGTAAAAAAAGTTGGTTAAATATATTTAACAATGATACTGACAAATTAAGTTCAACCAATTCAAACGCAGTACTTGATGAATGGGCAATTCCTAGAGTTGATTACAATTCAGCTTGGTATATTTATCAATATGGCTCTATATCCAAAGGAACGTTTAGTTCAAAATATTCGGTTCGCCCAGTATTTTATTTATCATCCAATATCAAATTATCTGGTGATGGCTCAATATTTAATCCATATTACGTAAGAAATTTAAATGAATTATATTATGAATAAGAAGCTCAGGCTTCTTTTTAAATTCATATTTATTAATTTAACATCGTATGATATAATGTTCTAAAGAATAGGGGTAAATAAAGTGATGAAAAAATATTTTTTATTATTATTAGGAATTTTTTTAATAATACCTCAAATAGTCTATGCTGTTACTTGTAGTGCGGGTAATGAATACAATGCGGAAATAGTCATCGATAAAGATAAAATAAGTGCTAGTGAAAAAGCCTTTATTGCTATTAATACAACTTATGATTATAATGTCGATTATTATTCTTTTAATAATGATATTGCCACTGTTTCCAAAGAGGGAATAATCACTCCAGTAAAATTTGGTAGTGCTCTAATAAGAGTAACGATAAATTTCTTAAAAGAAGATGCTATTGTCGCTACTTGTCCGGCAGTTATTTCCGTAGAGGTAGTTTCTAATGATTCTTCTCTCAAATCTTTAAATTTAGAAGAATTAGATATTTCAAAAGATTTTACACCAAATGTTTTAGAATATAGTCTAACTGTTCCTTATGAAATGGACAAAATAAATATTAATGCTATTGCCAATAATCCTCGAGCTACCATAAGTGGCCTTGGAAGAAGATATTTAGAAGTCGGAAATAATTCCTTTGCTATTGAAGTAAAAGCTTCCGATGGAACAACAACGACCTATAAATTAAATATTTTAAGAAGTGATCCTAGTAATGATAATAATTTAAAAAGTTTAGAAATAGAAGGGTTTAAGTTAAGTCCGGAATTTACCTCTGATAATTTAAAATATACTTTAGAAGTTTCCGAAAATACAGAAGAAATAAATATAATCGGGGAAGAGAGTCAAAAAGGGGCTACTGTTAAAGGCTTAGGAAGTCATAAACTTGCCAGTGGGAAGTCTTTATATGTTATTACGGTTGAAGCTGAAAATAAGGAGAAAAAAGAGTATACCATTGAAGTAACGAAGCTTAATGGAAGTAGTATCTTAGATGAATTAATAGTTAAAGATTATAAATTAAAAGAAAAATTTAAAAGTGATCTATATACTTATAATATAGTTGTAGGAAATAACACTAACAATATCGAAATTAATGCTAAGTCATCTAAGAGTGCCAATATTGAAATAAGTGGAAATGAAAACTTAAAAGAAGGCTTAAACGAAGTATTTATTAAAGTAACGGAAGAAGGAAAGAGTAGTAGTACTTATAAAATAATCGTCAATAAATTAAATGCCGAAGAAGAAAAAAGAATGGAAAAAAATAATCTTCTTTTAAGAATATTACTAATAATATTTATTATTTCGATTATTATAATGGTTTCTTTAATTGTCATCTTTATTAAAAGAAATTATAAGAAAAAATACATAATTAAAGATAAGAAAAAGAAAAATTAATATTTAATACTCTACCTAAATGGGTAGGGTATTTTAGATAGTGTAGAATAATCACGGGTGAGTAGAT
>CANQLN010000086.1 GCA_947624695.1 uncultured Bacilli bacterium | reverse complement strand
TACTTCACTTCGATAATTATTTAAAATAGTCATCATTTCAATATAAGTAGAATCTGGCTCATCAATAACAAATTTAGTAGCTTCATAAAGTAAATCTTTACTGGTAGCATTAAAGCCATTAGAATCTAACTTATTATATGAATGATCATATTCTTCCTTAGTTGTCCCATCAGCATAGGTATATACTTTATAAACATCATATACTTCTATTGTAATGCCATATTGATTAATCGTGTCTCCTAAAACTGTTTTAGTTTCCGTTTTAACAACTTTACCACTAGTAGTATTGTTAGTAGTTCCATTACTACTCGTTGGGGTATTTTTATTGGTTGTTGTATTTTTACTGGTAGTTGTCGTTTTCTTTTCTTCTTTTTTATTTACTTTTAATGTAAATTCTTCTTCGGCTTTATTATTACTACTATCTAAAGCGACATATTTTAAAGTATAAGTTCCTTCTTTATTAAAATCATATTCCCCTTCAACAGTAGCTTTTATTTCTTCTTTAGAATTATCCGTTACTTTAACATCTTTTAATAAATCGATTTCCGTTCCTACTGTAGTGCTTAATTCTTTTTGATATTCAATAACTGGATTTGTACTATCTTTAATATTAATTTTAAATTTATGTTCTTTTTCTTTACCTTCTTCTTTATATTTAACTACTAATTCTTTTTCTCCTAAAGTACTAGTATCTACTTTAGCATCTTCACTAACTATTTCTACATCTTTACTAGCACTTATAAATGATAATAAATTAACTTCACTATTTATTTCTACTTCTAAATTATCTATTAATTTAATTTTTGGAGTTTCTCCTTTTACATCTTTATCTTCTTTCTTATTTACAAAAAGAAATACCCCTAATGAAGTTAAGATAATTGCTAAAATACAAACAACAATAATTATAACTTTCTTTTTATTATTTTTCTTTTCTTTTTTAATATTCTTATCTAACTCTTCCATACTTCTCTCCTTTACTAATTATAATACAAGAATAATAACAATAATATTAAATTGATTACCTCACCTCTATCCTAAATATTTAATTTCTTCTTCATAGCCTAAAATAAAATCATAATCATCACAAACCGGAATACAATTCATTTTATCATTAATTTTTTCCCCTTTATAAGTACTTTCAAAACAGAAAGCATCCATATATATAGGATCAATATCTTGAGAGACATTTACTGAATGTATTTCATAATTGCCGCTTGCCTTAATTATTCTGTCTTTCGAAATTTCGAACTTTTCCCCAGAGACAATATAAGTGCCATCTTTATTAAGCGTAAACTCACCTACCTTTTTACCAAATTGATAATATTCATAATCACCAAATTTAACTTTATATTTACCTACTTGCAGTTCACTAGGAGAAGATTGTTCTTTCTTCAATTCTTCTAATTGGCTTTCTAAAAGACTTTGATCCAATCTATCTTTATAATTAAAACCATTATAATAATTTAATAGTAAACTAGTTTCACTTTTATCTAATTTCCCAAAAGAGATACTTGTACCATTAAAAGCATAATTTTCTTTTAATGTTTTATAGTCACCTATGGGAGTTATTTCATCTACCTTAAAATCACTTTTTAAAAAATCACTCACATTATAATAGATATTATCCGGATTAGCATACACATCGGAACCATTATAAAGTATCCAATTAAGTTCTCCATTAATATTTTGTGTTACCACAACATTGCTATTTACATCTTTTAAATAACCAGGACTCACCACTTCATCTTTATTATTTAAATAAAGAACCGTTACATAATTAGTATCATCTTGATTATATGATAAAAGCATTTCCATCTTTTGGTCATTATTTATATCTAAGAATAAACTTTTTGTTGTCCCCACCCTTTCTTCTTCTTTTTCAATAAAACTTACATATTTATCAATAACTTTTAAACTTTCTTCATCTTTTAATTCCTGTTCTGTTTTTCCACAACCAGTAATTCCCATAAGCATAAAGTTTAAAAATAAAATACTTAAAATTTGCTTTTTCATTATTTACCTACTTTCTTTATTGACAAAATTTTTTACTTTACATTTATTCTCAACTTTTATTAACTCAGATATAACATCAAATCTAGTATCGGTAAAACTATTATTTTTAACAACTGATAAATATTTGTCTTTTTGACCAATTATATGGTAACCCGAAACATATTTGCCAAATTTCCTCTCCGAATATTTTTTTATTTCAAAAGTACAACCAGTTGTATCTATCTTATAATCATTATCTTTAAAACTACAAGTGTTATTAGTATTTAAAGTAATATCAACCATATTTTAAGATATATTTACCAACCATGACTACTTTACTTTCTTCTTTTTTTATTTTTAATTACAAGTATAATTACTACACTTATTAATATTATTAAACCTATAATAGGTATTAAATAATAATTAGACCATTTAAATTTTTTGACACTTTCTTTTTTGTTAACTTCTATCTTATTTTCTTCTTTAGATTGCTTTTTCACTACTTCTTTATCTCTTGTAATATTTAAAATATAAGATGATTCTGAATTATCTTCAGCTGTTACTTTTATGATAATTATATTTTCCCCAACATTTAATTCATAATTTTTTAAACCATCTACTTTAGCTTTGTTAGAATCAGTTTGTCCATTTATCGTAATATTACTAATTTCATATGGAACATTTAATGTATAGAAATAATTATCTTTAGCAAAATTCAAATCAACATTTTCAATAGTTAAACTTTTTAAACTACTATTATTTGATTGTTTAGATATAGTTGTTGAACTTGAAGAGGAATTGGAACTAGAAGGACTACCAGATGTTTTAGGTTCTGTTATATAAATAAAACCAATCAAATAAAGTTCACTTTGCTCACCCGAACCAATACCCTTACTTCTACTACCTTCAGTTTTACCTTCTCCACTTCCTTTATTTTCTACAACATACATTGTCTCATCAGATACGGATACTACAAAAGCAACATGACCATAACCTTGATAACCTGAATAAACCGCGATTGAATTAGGTTTAGCTTCACTTCCCACTTGATAACCATCATTAGCAGCATTTCTATACCAATCAACGGCATTACCCCAACCAGGAAGAGCAACTTTAAGTCTATCATAAACTTCTTGCCAAACAACTCTAGTACAAGGTGTACTAACTACACCATTAAAAGTTTGGGTTTTAGGATAAGGATTACTTGCAGCATAACTAATCATAGGAATTAATAATAACCATAATATAAATAGTTTCTTCATAATTACCACCGATCACAAACTAAATTATATTCTTCACATAATTTTTCGGATAAAATACCTGCTTCATATTTACCATAGACACCATAACCAGGGAATACTACTTTAATTGAACCACTTAAGGCCTTAGAAATTTCCGAATCTAAACCATCTCTTACACTATTCATCTGATTATATAAAGTTGTAAGGGGCGTTTTACTAACCGTTATAAATTTATATTTATAACTAACACTATGATTATCATTATAACTGGGATATTGACTCCCAACAATCATTTCGAATTTAACTCCCTTATATGTTTTACTTTTAATATTATTTAACATTATTTTAGCCTTATTTTCTTTAGTCGTATCAAATTGTAATTTATCAAAAGCGGCATACCATTCATCTATTCTTAAATCCAATTCTTGACTAATTGGATCCTCTTCTTCCCAAGAAAGTTTAATAGAATTTTTACCAGCAAGACTAGGAAAAACATCACCTAAATTATTAATAAAATAATAACCGATTGGCTGCTTATAATTTTTATAATCAATGGATGTAGTTGGATATTCATTTAAATTTATTTTATCAATAGTTGAGGTATATTTTTGACTATTACTTGATGTAATTGAATTGCCACTAGAACTACTTGTTGAATTATCTTCTTCTTTAATCCAAGTAGCAGTTAACGTAATATTAGAAGCTATTTCTTTTTCAAAATCAAAATCTTCTTCATTTAATTTCCACCCAGCAAATTTATAACCTTTTCTCGTTGGATCTTCTGGTTTAGTTAGTTTTTCTCCCCTTTTAACCAAAATACTATCTACTACTGATCCCCCATTAGGATTGAAAGTAACTTTATATTCTTCTAATTCTTCTTTAATTTTATCTTTTTCTTCTACTTTTGGCACATTATTAGAATTATTTTTTTTACTATTTAAATATAATTTAGTACATGTAATTCCAATTACAATGAGAATTAAAATAATAATAGTTATAATAACCTTTTTATTTTTTAATAATTTTTCCATATACACCACACTCAATATTAATATATTATATCTTTTTACTATTTTCTACTTTTTAGATATCGTTAGTATTATTAATATTATGGATTTCTATAGATGCATCATTTCCACAACTACTACTTCCATAAGTAAAAAACTTAAGATTAAAATACTTAGTATTTTTTCCTCATACTTATGACATTTCAAATATATATAAATATTTCATGTCAATTATAACACTTTAGATGTATTTGGAAAAGAAAAAAATTATTTAATATCCTTTGAGGACCATTTTAAATTTTTCACAATATTTTATTTCTTCATAAAATTTAAGCTCTACTAATTCATAATTTTTCATTTCCCGTATCATATCAAAAATACCAAAGTTCTATTTTCAATCCTATTTCAAAAGTTTTGTAAAAATTAAGAAGTAGCTAACTGGTAACCAATCGAGTAGAGAAAACTTTTCAAGATAATTCTTGAATGCTTTTCCCTCTCACACCACCGTACGTACCGTTCGGTAT
>CANQLN010000085.1 GCA_947624695.1 uncultured Bacilli bacterium | reverse complement strand
CTTTAGTAGGGGAAGATATTAACAAAAATGATATGTTCGAAAATTTAACTTTAAGAAAAGATGAAGTTCCAGAAGAAGAGACTAAAGAAGAAAATATTAAGACTGAAAAAAAAGAAAAGAAGAAGAATATAAAAGACTTTATTCTTCCTCTAACACTTATAGCCTCTTCTCTAGTTCTTCTTATCATCGTTTTATTAGTAAAAAGAAAAAAGTAATATGCTAAGTCATATTATTTTTTATGGTAATAGTATACTTGCTAACACCTCGGTAGTTATTATTTTCATCAAAGTCATCAGCATCATAAGTAAAAGCCATTAAAGTAATATCGGAAATAATATCATTAACTTGAACTCCGGCCGTTAACTTTATTGAAGTAAGCAATGTTTCTTCATTAAATTCTTCATCAGTCGTATGGCTATACCAACCGCCACTTCGATGATAATCATCATATAAATATATTTCTAAATATTTAAAGAAATCTTCACTATCTTTAGGTCTTAAGATGGTTTTTTGAATCTGTTCATCATAAGTATCAAAACTTATATAATAACCTATTTTATAATCTAAAGGATTACTATAATTATCTTTATATTCATCAAATAATTGAATTTGGTTTTTATTACTAATTTCTTCTTCATTCGTATAATAGACTTCAAAAGAAGAAATATCATTATGATAAGACCAGGTACTTTCGTATTCCCTAATTAACATCCGATTCTTTCCATTACGATAATTTTTATATAATCCTAAAACTATTTTATTATCATCAACATAACTATCATTTTCTTCTACTTCTTTTGGAGCTTCTTCGGATGGTTTTAAAGCGGGTATATCTTTAGGTTTACTAAGATAGAAAAAAGTCAAAACACTACAAATTAAAATTAAAGGAATTAGACCTATTAGAATTTTTTTCATAACTTCTCCTTTTTATTTAAAATAGTTCTTGAACAAATTTCACATATTCATTTATTAAATTACTGGTTTTACTTTGATAAATAACATCTTTAGCAAGCCCAATATTATCGGTAATAATATTATCAACATTTAAGTCCACCATTTCTTGAATGCTTTCTTTAGTATTAACTGTCCAAGCATAAATTTCTTTACCTTTATTATGAATTTTATTAACTAGTGTTCTCGTAACACTGGATGCCTCAATACTAAAACTATCAGCACACGTAAGATTAGTAATATCACCATAGGCTAAACTCATCACATAAACTGTTTTAATATTTTCATCATACACTTTAAAGTTTTCTAAGACTTCATAAACTTGGGAAGTTACAACTACATTATTCATAAGATCATATTTTTTAATCAGCTCGCCAACTTGTTTTTCAAAATCTTTTTCATTACCTGTTGGTTTTAATTCAATATTTAATTTAATATTGTTTTCTTTCGCATATTTAATAACATCTTCAAGTAAAGGAATTCTTTCATCTTTAAATTTTTCGTTAAAGAAACTACCCGCATCAAGATCTTTAATTTCAGCATAGGTTGCTTCCCAAGTATTTTTATTAACCCCAGTTGTTCTTCTTAAATTTGGATCATGTAAAACAATCAACTTTCCATCTTTCGTTTGTTGCACATCAAGTTCAATCCAATCACTACCTAATTTTTTGGCTCCTTTAAAAGCACTCATCGTATTTTCGGGATAACTTACCGATGCTCCCCGATGGGCAGTTACTTCCATTGTTTTTAAATGTTCAATTTTTAAGTCATTATGGCCATTTAAAACTTCATAAGTAAGTAGAGTGCCACTTAAAATGACTAAAATAATGACCGCATATTTGAAAAATTTCAGGTTCTTAATTATTTTTTTATTTTCTTGAGAATTAATTTTTAGACGGACAATTTTTAGCTTTTGCTTCTCTTTATGATGATAAAATAAGAAACTAATAATTGCAAAACTTATTGGGGTTGCTAAAAGAGTAAGAATCGCAAAAGAAATGGCAATTAAAAGCCAAATAGTTGTAATGGCCAAATCACCCAAGAAATTATTTCCAAACCATTTATAAAATAAAATAATTAAAACAATACCGATAAATATAAATAAAAGATAAACAGTAGTTATTAATAATTCCATTCCTATAATACTGAAAAAATCTTTCAGTTTATTTTTCTTACTTAATTTAATACTTTCTTTTCTTGCTTCCTTAAAAGTTTTATCTTCTAAAATAAAGTAATGAAGACTATAAAGCCAGCGGAATAAAAGAGTTAAAAGCAAAATTAAAAATATTAAATAAATTAGAGAAAGAAAACTATTATTTCGAATAAAGTCTGTTATAAATTCCGGAATTTTAACTGTGGAGATAACTCCGGAAGATAAACCAATATTTAAAAAAGGAATTAAAAATAAAATGAGAAATGGTAATAATATATTGCCTTTTTTAAAGACTTTCAAAGACTTAGAAACAGCGGTTGCAAAAGCCTCTTTAATAGTTATCTTTTTACCTTGATATGACATATCTAAAATAACGATGACTGTACTTATATCAATTAAAGTATAAAAAGTTAAAATTAAAATTAAAATAATAAGAAAAAGAAGAGTTAAAGGATTCAAAAGAAAACTTCCAATATTTTCTAAAGTTAAATATTCATAACCACTAACTTTAGTAATTAACCTAAATATTCCTAAAAATAAAGGAACAAAAATAATGGTGGAAAGAACTTTATAAATTAACTCAAAACCAACTAAACTTTTAAAATTATAACCCAACATTTTTTTAATTTTCATAACACTTTTACTCCTTATTTATTTTTAATACTATAACTTTCATCAATTAACTTATAAATATCTTTAATATCTACATTTCCATCTAATAAAATAGTTAACCAATATTTTTTATTCATATGATAGCCTCTAAAATAATTCTTATTATTAACGATCTTATTAATTTTATCAGGATCTATTTTTAAGTCAATAATTTCCACTAAATTTTTTTCTTTAAAACCTAATTTATCTTTAGTAATAGGCATTAATACACCATACCACTTTTTATTTTCTTGATGTCTAAAAACAGCATTTTCATCATTCCATAAGTACTCAGGTTCTTCATGATATTTCTCTTTCACATATTTTATTATTTCTTTCGTTTGATTACTTTTATAAACATCTTTATTAGAACATTTATTGATTATATCTTTAATTATTTTTAGCGTATTTTCCCGAACTTTACCTACAAAATCACCATTAATTGTTACTACTTTTAAGGGCAAATATTCTTCTTTTGTATTTTGATCTATTACTTGATAACTTAATTTTTGCTTTTTCGAAATATTAACAATTAATTTAAATTTTTCTAAAATTATTTTTTGATATTCCAAATAATCTACTTTTTCTTGAAAGCCATAATCTATAAGTTTAGAAAAATCAAACACTCGATTCTTTAATAAACTATCTACTTCTTCCATTATACCCTACTAATTATTTTTTCTTTTTATCTTCGTCATCTAATTTTTTTAAATAATTTAAAATTTTATATTGATTCTTACTAACTTTTTCCAATCTATCACATATTTGTTCTAAAATTAATTCACTTTTTAAATCTGTTCGATAATCATTTTTATTCCGAATGGTATCTTTCTTTGCTTGCCTATTTTGACTCATCATAATAATCGGTGCTTGTAAAGCTGCTAGGCAAGATAAAAGCAAATTCAGTAAAATAAAAGGATAAGGATCTACAGCGTCATCTTTTAAAAGATAAGCATTTAAAACAATCCAAAAAATTAAAAAACCACAGAATATTATAATAAAAGTCCAACTACCCGCAACGGCTGATAATTTATCGGCTACTTTATCTCCAAAACTCATTTTGGTATCATTTTCTTTATCAACATCAATAGTAATCGGATTATTTATTAATAAGTCAATCATCTCTTCTTCATCTTTTTCTTCTAAATTTTGATTAAGAAGCATTTTAACTAATTCTTTTTTTCGTTTTTCCATGAAATCATCTCCAATTTTTATTATACTACAAATATCATTAATTGATTTATTTTTTCCCATCTTTTGTTATAATTTAAGTAGGTGATTAATTTGATTAAGCAAAAAGAAAGAGGTTCTTTAATTGTTATCTCGGCTCCCTCTGGGGCGGGCAAAGGAACCATTATTAATGAGCTTTTAAAAAATGACACGAAAAAAAGGTGGTTATCGGTTTCCACTACCTCAAGGAAAATAAGAAGTAATGATATTCCGGGTGTCACTTATAATTTTGTTAGCGAAGAAGAATTTAAAAATTTAATTCAAAAAGATTATTTTTTAGAATATACCAATTATTCAGGTAATTACTATGGAACTCCGAAAGCGAATATTAGTGATAAGCTAAATTCCGGAATAGATGTTATTTTAGAAATTGAAATTGAAGGCGCTTTAAATGTTCAAAAAATATTTCCGGAAGCTATTTGCATATTTATCATGCCACCTTCTTTAAAAGAACTTGCAAGAAGACTTAAAAATAGAGGCACGGATTCTAAAGAAAAAATTGTGGAACGTTTTAAAAAAGCTTACCAAGAAATTAATGAAGTTTCTAAATATAACTATGTTGTTGTTAATGATGTAATTGAAGAAGCTACTTCTAAAGTTGAAGCCATTATCAAAGCGGAAAAATGTCGAGTTGATCGTATTGAAGAAGTCTTCTTAGATACCAAAGAAGAAGAAATTCACGAATTATTAATGGAAGAAGAATTTATTAATAAAGATGTCGAAATATAAAAGGACCATAAATTTGATCCTTTTTTAAGTTAATTTTGCTTAAATATTTTTTGATCTTCAATTAAATTGTAATTGATAAGTTTCGTTCCTTTTAAATTTTCATTATGCATATCTACTCTAGTTATTTGACTATTTTCATAAGTACGATAATAGTAAATACCTTTATCCATATTAGCGCAAGAACTATAAATAGTTATTTCATATTTGTCCTCTCCCATATGAACACATCCTCTTTGT
>CANQLN010000084.1 GCA_947624695.1 uncultured Bacilli bacterium | reverse complement strand
ACGACTTTGAAACCCGAAAGAAAAATGCAGCTGAGTATTTAAAAAAGGGTCACAAAATTAAAGCCTTTATTAGATTTAAAGGAAGAGAAATGGCTCATACGGAACTTGGGAAAGAAGTTTTAATCAATTTTGCCAACGCGCTTGAAGAATTTGGTCAAATGGAAGTAGAGCCGAAACTTGAAGGTCGGCAAATGTCTTTATTAATTGCACCTAAAAAGTAAGTAGAAGGAGAATTATTATGGGAAAACAAAAAACACATAAAGCCAGTAGTAAAGTGCTTAAAGTAAAGAAAAACGGAACTATTACTTATAAAAAAGGTAATGGTAACCATAAAACAGCTAAGGACTCAGCAAAAGCTGTTCGCCAAAGAAGAAATAAAGGAATTTTAGCGAAAGGAGAAGCTAGCAGATTAAAATCTGTTATCTAGTTAAGGGGGAAAATATATTATGGCAAGAGTTAAAGGCGGAAACGTATCAAAAAATAGAAGACGTAAAGTTTTAAAACAAGCAAAAGGTTATTTTGGAAGTAAACATAGATTATATAAGACTGCTCAAGAACAATTATTCCACAGTGGGGCTTATGCTTATCGCGATCGGAAACAAAATAAAAGAAACTTCCGTAAATTATGGATTACACGTATCAATGCGGCATGCCGTTTAAATGATATTAGCTATTCTCAATTTATTAATGGTCTTTCCAAAGCCGGAATTACTATTAACCGAAAAATGTTATCAGAAGTTGCAATTAATGATGAAAAAGGTTTTGCTGAATTAGTTAAAACTGCAAAAGATGCATTAAATGGTAAAATTAGTAAACCAGTAGCTAAGGAAGAAGCATCAGCATCTGAAGTAAAAAAAGAAATAAAAGAAACTAAAAAAGAAGATTTAAGTACTAAAACTTTAGCCGAATTAAAAGCTTTAGCTAAAGAAGCCGGAGTTAAAGGTTATAGTACAATGAAAAAAGATGAATTACTAAAGAATTTAAAATAGTAATTCTTTTTTTGGCTAAAAATCTTGCGAAGACGCGTATTTTTCGATATAATTAAATTTAAGAAAATAGGAGTGACATTATGCGAAGATTTATTGCTAGTTTAGATATTGGCTCATCTTATATTAAATTAGTGGTCGGCGAAGTAGTTAAAAATAAGATTAATATTTTAGCATGTGTAGAAACTCCTTCCCGAGGTATAAAAAAAGGGTATGTTATTAATGGGGAAAGTGCCCAAGAGGCTTTTTTAGAAGTTTTTAAAAAAGCCGAAAATATTTTAGGCGTCCCAATTAAAAAAGTAATTGCGACTGTTCCTAGTCTTTATGCTGAATGCTTTTTAAGCGGCGGAACTGTCACAGTAGGAGATCCTGAAAAAGTTATTACTAATGCCGATATTGTAAGAGCTATGCAAAAATGCGTTTATAATAAAATAGTCGATAATCGGGAACTCGTTACGGTCTTACCAACATCTTTTAAAGTTAACGATGAAATAGTAACTAATCCTTTAAATATGGTATCTGAACAATTAACGATGAAGGCTATTGTGGTTACAGTGCCGAAGAAAAATATTGAAGGCATTAATGCTTGCTTAAAGAGTATTGGTGTTGATTTAGTTGATGTAGTCATTTCTCCTTTAGGAGATTATTATGAGCATAAGACCAAAGAAGAAAATAAAACAATCGGGGCTTTAGTTAATATTGGGGAAGAAACCACCACCGTCTCAATTTTTAATCGGGGTATTTTGACTAATTTAGAAGTAATTGATATAGGTGGCGTTAATATTACTAATGATTTAGCCTATGTTTATAAATTAAAAGAAGAAGATGCTCTTTATTTAAAAGAACATTTAGCCCTTGCCCATACAAGATTAAGCCAACCTAATGAAGCACTTAACTTTAATGATAAATATGGGGAAAAGATTAAAATTAATCAATATGATGCTTCCGAAGTCGTCATGGGAAGGCTTACCGAGATTATAAATTTGGTTAAAAAACAAATTAATCTCTTAACAAAGAAACAAATAAGTTATATAATATTTACAGGAGGAGTTACAGAGAGTGAGGACTTTGATATTTTATTAGAGGAATTGCTCGGTAATTTAGCCATATTAGGCAAGACAGAAGAAATAGGGGCTAGAAGTAATAAATATAGTACGGCAGTAGGTATTATCAAATATTACAATAGTAGATTAAAATTAAGAAATGTAGAATTTTCCATCTTTAATAAAGAAGAACAAGAAGAATTAGGAGGAACTGATAAAAAAGTAAACATTTCCGATAATTCTTTATTAGGAAAATTGTTTGGATATTTTTTTGATAATTAAGGAGAATGATAAAATGAACGATTTACAAATGGATCAAATAGCCAAAATTAAAGTAGTTGGTGTTGGTGGCGGCGGTTGTAATGCAGTTAATCGCATGATTGAAGAAGGCGTTAAAAGCGTAGAATTTTATGTAGTTAATACTGATTTACAAGTATTAAACGCCTCTAAAGCTCCAAATAAAATTCAAATCGGTAAAACAATTACTGGTGGAAGAGGAGCGGGAGCAAATCCCGAAATAGGAAGAGCAGCCGCTTTAGAAAGTAAAGGCGAAATAGAAGAAGCATTAAAAGGTGCTGATATGGTTTTCGTTGCTTGTGGAATGGGTGGCGGAACTGGAACTGGAGCTGCTCCTATAATTGCCGAAATTGCTCAAGAACTTGGCGCTTTGACCGTTGGTATTGTTACTAAACCTTTTAGATTTGAAGGAAAAAGAAGAAGTGAAAATGCCTTACTCGGTATTGAAGAATTAAAAAAACATGTTGATACCTTAATTGTTATTCCAAATGATAAATTAAGAGATATTATTGATAAAACTACTAGTTTTGATGATGCCTTTAAAGAAGTAGATAATGTTCTTCATAGAGGTGTTCAATCAATTTCTGATTTAATTGCCGTTACTGGTGTAATCAACTTAGACTTTGCTGATGTTAAAGCCGTCATGGAAAAAAGTGGTACGGCTATTATCGGAATTGGTTGCAATGCGGGTGAGAATAGAGCGATTGAAGCTGCTCGGCAAGCTGTAGCTAATAGTTTACTAGAAGCTACTATTGATGGGGCCACTAATGCGATTGTTAATGTCACTGGTGGTGCTAACCTTACTTTATTTGAAATTGAAGATGCTGTAGAAACAGTTAGAGAAGCCGCTAAAAGTGATGTTAACATTATCTTCGGAGCTATCAAAAATGATAGTTTAACTGATGAAGTTATTGTTACTGTTATTGCTACTGGTTTTGATGAAGATGGAGCAGAAGAATTATATGGTCCGGGAGAAACCCCAAAGAGAAGAACCGTTCCTACTGATGATGATTTAGAAATCCCTCCATTCTTAAGAAATAATGATTTATTTTAATTAAAAACTATAATACGACAATTTTTGCCGTATTTTTTTTATATAATAAAATGGGTGATGAATATGAAAATCTATTTGGATTTATTATTTATCTTAAATTTTATTTATGATATGTTACTTTTATTAACTGTTAGTGTGACTTTAAAAAGAAATACTCCTTTTAAGAAAATTATTTTTGGTAGTTTATGGGGAGCCATATCTACTTTTATAATTTTTATTCCCTTAAATAAATATATTTTGTTAATTTTAAAAATTCTTGCTGGCCTTATTATGCTTTTAATTACTTTTTCTTATCATAATTTTAAGTATTTTTTTAATAATCTTCTTTATCTTTATATGACAAGTGTTATTTTAGCTGGTTTTCTTTATTATTTAAAATTAGAATTTAATAATTTAAGTTATGTGCTTATTTTATTAATTGCTCCTTTAATTTTATATCTTTATTTTAAAATGCAAAAAGAATTAAAAATGGTTATTAACTATGAAAGAAAAGTAACTATAACTTTCAAAAATAATCAAACTTTAAATATTACAGGTTTTATTGACAGTGGTAATAAACTTCAAGACCCAATAACTAATAAATACATAATCTTAATAAATAAAAACATTCTTAAAGGCATATATAATATTAGAAGTCCTATTTATGTTCCTATTCAGACGGTTAATCATCATAGCTTACTGGAATGCATAAGTATTAAAAATATTATTATCGATGATAAAGTTTATACTAATTATTTATTAGGTATTTCGGAAAATTTTAAAGAAGTATCAGGTAGTGAATGTTTACTTAATTATCATTTAATAGAAGGAGAAGAAAATGTTTAAAAAAATACTCGCTTTTTTAAAAGCAAAATATCATGATTGTTTTTTTGTGGGAGCCACTGATAAATTACCCCCACCTTTACCTAAAGATAAAGAATTAGAATATTTAATTAAAGCGCACCAAGGTGATATTGATGCTCGCAATATTTTAATCGAACATAATTTAAGACTAGTGGTCTTTCTAGCTAAAAAGTATGAAAATACCGGCTTTGATATTGAAGATTTAGTATCGATCGGTTCTATCGGTCTTATTAAAGGCATTAATACTTATAAGATTGATAAAAATATTAAACTGGCCACTTATGCTTCTCGTTGTATTGCTAATGAAATTTTAATGTTTCTAAGAAAAAATAAACGCAAAAAAATTGAAATAAGTTTAGAAGAAACATTGAATTATGATGCCGAAGGCAATGAATTAAGACTTGAAGACATTTTAGGAACCGATGATGATATTGTTCCTCATGAATTTGAAAGTACCATGGATAAAGAAACTTTAAAAAAAGAAATTGAAGTTTTAGATGACCGGGAAAAAGAAATAATGACTTTAAGATATGGCCTTAACAATACCGAAGAATATACTCAGAAAGAAGTGGCCGAAATGTTAGGTATTAGTCAATCTTACATTTCCCGTATTGAAAAAAAGATTATTAAAAAATTACAAAGTATTATGAAAATATAAAGTAATGGTTAAGGAAAACCATTATTTTTTATCTATGTTAGACCATATTGATTAAAGAGACAAAAAATGATATTATAAAAAAGAGATGATAAAAATGAATGAAGTA
>CANQLN010000083.1 GCA_947624695.1 uncultured Bacilli bacterium | reverse complement strand
TTTGACCACAATAATATTGATGGTGATAGTATGAAAAAGATTATATTAATATTAATGATTTTATTAATGCCCATAAATGTTATGGCATATTCTGATCATATTTTAAGAGGAGGAAATACCCTCGGCATTGAAATTGATTGTGATGGTATTTTGGTTGTGGGTTTTTATCAAATTGATGGTAAATACAATAAAGGAACACCGAAATTAAAAGTTGGCGATTATATTGTTAAAGTAGAAGGAACTGAAGTAAATACTTTAGCAGAGCTTACTAAAGAAATTGAAAAATATACTGATAAAGGTAAAGTAGAAATAACATATAAAAGAAATAAAATAGAAAATAAAACAACTTTAGATTTAGTAAATGACGAAGGTATTTATAAAACTGGTTTATATGTTAAAGATAGTATTGCTGGTATTGGAACATTAACTTATATTGATCCTGAAAGTATGATTTATGGGGCTTTGGGTCATGAAATAATTGAAAGTAATAGTAAAAACATTGTAGAAATAAAAACGGGAAGTATTTTTAGAAATACAATCGTTTCTATTGATAAATCTACAACTGGTCATGCTGGAAGTAAAAATGCTAAATATTTTTATAATTCCGTTTATGGAGATATAACTAAAAATACCAATCATGGTATATTTGGTAAATATAATTCCGGTTTAGATAATTTAGAATTAGTTGAGGTAGGTAAACCTCAAGATATAAAAATTGGCAAAGCTTCATTATTTACAGTATTAGATTCCGAAAAAGTAGAAGAATTTAATATTAATATCACCAAAATTAATGAAACTAGTGAAACCAAAAATTTAACTTTTGAAATAACTGATCCAAGATTAATTCAAAAGACAGGCGGAGTAGTCCAAGGTATGAGTGGTTCACCAATTATGCAAGATGGTAAAATTATTGGGGTAGTTACCCATGTAATTGTGGATAATCCTTTAACTGGTTATGGCTTATTTATAACTAAAATGTTAGAAGAAGGAGAGGCAAATTAAAACATCAAGAAAAACTTGATGTTTTATAATGTTTCAATATTTTGGATTTCATTACTTGGAGTTTCAGTGGTTGTTTTTTTACCAATAAATATTTCTTTTAATTCTTGATCATCTTCGCCAAAGTCATCTTGAACATCAATAACTCTTAATATTTCTTCAATTGACGTTTGCCCTTCAATAACTTTTTGTAATCCATCTTTTAATAAAGTAGCACTATTATCGCCATAAACTAAATGTCTTAATTCAGCTTTTCTTATATTATTGACAATCGCATCGCGAACATCTTGATTTACTTCAAGTACTTCTTGAATAGCAATTCGGCCTTTATAACCTCCAATGCAATCTTCACATCCAACTGCAGTATATATTTGTTCTACATCTAAGTTTAAAACTTTTTTAAATAAAGTTTTTTCATAATTATTAGTAGCACGGCTAGCCCGACATTTAGGGCATAATCTTTTAACTAAGCGTTGAGAAATTATACCTGATAAAGCACTTCCTAATAGGTATCTTTCTACATCCATATCTAAAAGTCTTTCAATTGTACTTAAGGAGTTATTGGTATGGATAGTAGATAAAACTAAGTGACCAGTAATGGCAGCTCGAACGGCAATTCTCGCGGTTTCATCATCTCTTATTTCACCAATCATTATGACATCGGGGTCTTGTCTTAAAATACTTCGTAAAGTATAACCAAAAGTTAGACCAATTTCACTCATAACTTGAACTTGGTTAATACCAGGTATCTTCATTTCAACGGGATCTTCAACAGTGATAATGTTTCTTTCCGTAGTATTTAATACTTGTAGCATAGAATATACGGTAGTACTTTTACCAGAACCAGTAGCACCAGTAACTAAAATAATTCCATTAGGTTTTTTTATGAGTTCATTAACTTTTTGGTAGTTTTCTTGGGATAAATCAATAGAATCTAGCCCATTTAAACTAAGATGGTAATCTAAAATACGAATAACTATTTTTTCGCCATCTACAATAGGTAAACTAGATACCCGTAAATCGACATCTAAATTTTCGATTAAACCTTTAATTGCGCCATCTTGAGGTAATCTCGTCTCTGTAATATTCATACCAGAAATAATTTTAATTCTTGTAATTAAGTTTTTTTTAACAGTTTCGGGAACTTTGGCATAGTCTAATAAAGAACCATCGATTCTTATTCTAACCACTAAGCCGTTTTCAACGGGATCAAAGTGGATATCAGATCCTCCACTTTTAACAGCGTCAACTATCATGTCATTTACTATATCTACAATAGGTTTATTGTCGTAATCAAATTCTTTAAACACTAAGTATCACCATTATTCCCTTTTTATATTTTTATCTAATTTTAATTATACAATATTAGAAAAAATTATACAATAAATTTTTGTACCATTTTATTTACAGAATATTCTTTATTTGTTAAAATTAAGTGTAGGAATTGGTGGTATTATGCATGTAGTCAAAATAAAAGAAAATCCTAATGTATTTATTACAAATAATATTTATAATTACCTTGATCCCGAAAAAATTTATATTCCTATTATGCAAGAAGCCCTATATAAAAAAAATGATTATTTATATAAAGATACTAAGTTTCTATTATATAATACCTCTATTTCAGGATATATAACTGGTGAAAAAAAGGTATATTATAATAAGTTATTAGTTCCTGCATTAGAAATTACCAATGATTTTAAGGAAAATATTAAAAGCAAAAGAAGAAAGAAAAATATAACTAATAAAGATGAATTAATCCAAGTTTTAGAAGAATATAATTTAATAGAAGTTGCTCAAAAAATTAAAGATTTAAATCAAATTAAAAATTTAATAATTAGTTCCATTGATGATGAAATTTATGATGCTAAAGAATTTATAATTTTGGCAAATTATGACGAGGAAATTTTAGAAACTATTGAATTTTTACAAAAAGTTTTAGAAGTTAATAAAGCCACAATTGTAACTAAAAATACTAATGCCAAAAGTATCAAAAATGTTAAATCAATTATTGGTACGTATCCTAATATTAAAATAAATTTAGTTTCCGATAATTATTTAATAGGATATCCTCGATTTTTATGTGAATATTTGAACATAAAAGAAGAAGATACTTTACTAATTTCCACCAGTTTAATTTATGATATTTATCAAATTTTAAAAGGAAAAAGCATTTTAAATAATATTATTACAATAAGTGGTGATAATGTAGAAAAATCTTTAATTATAAATACTAAATTAGGAGTATCTTTAAAAGAATTAATTGCTAAATTTATAAATATAATAGATAAAGATTATGAAATATATTTAAATGGTTATTTAAAAGGGATAAAAATAAAAAAAATAGAAGATATAATAATTACCAGAGAAATAAATACAATTGTTATAAATAAGAAAAGTAAGGAAGTAGAAGAAGATTGTATTAATTGTGGGGCTTGTCAAAGAATTTGCCCACTTAATATTAATGTTAAATATTGTTATTTTCATAATTTAAATAGTCCTAAATGTATATCATGTGGATTATGTAATTATATTTGTCCCGCTAATCTAAAATTAAAAGAAACAGTGAAGAGTGATCAAAATGAAAAAGAAAAATATTAAGGCTTTAGTTATTCAAAATTTAATTTTATTAATTCCTTTTATTCTTTATGGAGTTTTTAAAAATGGTTATTTGATTTATGAACGAGGTTTAATAAATTTTGCTAGTATATTTAAACCTTTATATTTAATCATCATTTCTATTTTCATAAAGTGTATTATAGATTTAATTTTGTATCGTAAAATTAAATTTGATTATAATCTACTTTCTTTAGTTTTAGTGGCCATGATTATGCCCTATAATATTAATTTGCTTGTTTATACAATTACTTTACTATTTACTTATTTGATATCCTTATTTTTAAATAAAAAGTTTAAATTAAATACGGTCTGTTTTATTTATTTAATAACTGTTTTAGTTAATAGTTTAATGTATTCTTTTACTTATCAAAATATTTTAGAAAGTACTTTTAATTATAATTTTTCTTATTTTGATCTTCTTATGGGGAGAAATATTGGTGGGATTGCCTCCACTAGTATTTTCTTCTGTTTAATTATTTATATTTATTTAACTAATAATATTTATTATAAAAAAAATATTCCTTTAGCTATTAATATTACTTATTTGTTTTTAGCCCTTATTTTCTTTTTGATTACTAAGAATAACAATTATCTACTTAATAGCGAATTGTTGTTTGGCAGTATTTTTATAAGTACTTTACCTTTATCTTCACCTTACCGGAGGTTAAGTCAAATTTTTTATGGAATTTTTATTGGCCTTGTCGCCTTTATCGTGGCAGTATGTTTTAATAGCACTATTAGTATTTATATTGCTACCATGGTCGCCTCACTTTTTGTAAATATTCCTCTTTATGAAATAATAAATAATAAAAAATTAAAAAATTTATCCTGAAAAAAAGGAAAATCATAAAACTCCACAATATATATAATTGAAAGGAGAAAGGTTGAAAAAAATAATTAAATTTTAGACACACAAAAAAGTGTCTTGTCAATGAAGACATTAAAATAAGCTGATCTTTGAAATAGTAAACTGTTATTAGGTATTCTGCAATGTAATATCGTAACCTAAACTAGTTAAATAAGAAATCATTTCTTCTGGAGTATTAGAAATCTTATTATGAGATTTAAAATTACGATTAAGTAAGTTTTCAAATCTTTCATAGTCAAATACTTCACCAGTAAGTAAAATGTGATAAATTGATGTAAGTAAAAGTCTAGCTATAGCAATAATAGCTTTCTTGTGACCACGACGTCTTTTTAAAGATTCGTATCTTGCTTTAATATAAGGACAAGACTTATCTTTAATGGCACATAAAGCACATTGAACAAGTAAAGGTTTAATATAAACACCTGCTTTAGTTATACGGACGGATTTCTTTTTCTTGGCAGATTCATTACATCTAGGAGTAAGACCAGCCCAAGAACAAAGATGTTTATCATCAATAAA
>CANQLN010000082.1 GCA_947624695.1 uncultured Bacilli bacterium | reverse complement strand
TTTTGCTTTCTCATTTTTATACATTTGTTGTCCTTCTATATTATTATTTGCATCCCAATTTCCTACTCCTGTATTATCATTATATGGTACATCTCCATATCCCCAGTCATGCGGTTTTATTATTTTTGTCCATGCTGTCTCTGTATCACCATTTTGCATATATTCATATGTACTTTGTGCTTTTAAGAATAGTGTTCCATTTAAGTTTCCTTGAAGAGTACTATTTGCCCAGGTTTGTCCACTTGATCCCCATGCTTGCGTACTATTTAATGCCTCTCTTTTTATTATTTTTAATTCATTATTTGATGTATCTATTCCTATTATTCGATATAAATATTTATCTGTATCTCCTGTGCATGTTGCTTTAACTCCTGTTCCAAAACAGATATAATTATTTACATCATTACTTATTGTCGCTCCGCTTGTTGTTACTTGGCCTTGGAAACGGCGAAGAGTGTCTCCTCTTGATATTACATTTTGCTCTGGTTCTAATTGATTACTATCAAGCATTAATTCTATAGTAGTCGGATCAGATGGCTCCTCTATGATATATGGTTTTTCTTTAGAACCATTTCCTTCTATTATTTTTACATCGGACTTAAGATAGAAGACTGGGCGAACCGAATACGCAGTGCTGAAGCCGCTGACGCCCACACCGCCAACACTAATGACACTCCACGCATTGCCGCTGTTATACCGCGACATGGTCCATTCGTGTGTATTTGGTGGATCTTGATTGGTTGTGCTTAAATCTTTGGTATCATTATTACTTAAGTGCATCCAACCTTTTTGGCATTCTGTGGCTGTGACTGAACCATTTTCACATTTTAAGCTATCTCCTCCGGATAAGTAATAATCACTGGCATATATTAATCCTATTTTTGTATTTGTTAATGTTCCATGATTACTTCCACTTTTGATGGCTGTTTGTTCTTTTTGATATGCTTGTAAACTTGTTGTTGATGCATCAAATCCTGTACTACTATTTGGTACATCTCCATATCCCCAGTCATGCGGTTGTATTATTTTTGTCCATGCTGTCTCTGTTGTATCTTTTTGCATGTATTCATATGTACCTTGCGCTTTTAAGAATAATGTTCCATTTAAATTTCCTTGAAGAGTACTACTTCCCCAGTTTTGTGATGATGATGTCCATGCTTGTCCTGTATCTAATGCCTCTCTTTTGATTATTTTTAATTCATTATTTGAGGTATCTATTCCTATTATTCTATACATATATTTATCAGTATCCCTGGTACATATTCCTTCATCATTTGTTCCAAAACATATATAATTATTTACATCATTGTCTATCGTTCCATCTCCATTGGTTGTTACTTGGCCTTGGTATCTACGAAGAGTATCTTCTCTTGCTTCCATGTGCTCTACTGTTTCTAATTGATTTCGATTACTATCTTTTTTCGTTATTAATCCTACTGCATCTTCTATACTTGCAAAATATAAGGAACAATATACTGTTTTATCTGTTGTTATCGTACTTGTAAATGTAACATTATCAAAACTTAATACTTCTGATGTTGGTATCTTTGTTTCAGTATCATCATAACAATCCGCTTTCATAAATGAATGAGTATTTTTATCTGGCCATTTTGTTCTATCGGTTTGTTCTTGAAAGTTTCCTGTTCCATCATCTATATAAAAAGATAAAACATTTTTAGTATCTATTGTATTATTCTGATATGTTACTTTTTCTATGTCATTTTCTAATCTTTTAAATGGCATTATTAATAATATTCCCTCTATTATTATAATAACTAGAATTGTTAAAATTATCTTTTTCTTCATATTCCCTCCTAATTAAGTTTATCAAAGTAGGCATAACATAAATCTGGTTCTTCATATACTGCTTTTAATTTACCATTATCGTATGTTAATGTTGGTTCTCTTTGAGTACTATTATTTGTACATTCATAATATGTTAAATCATAACCTGATGCTGGTACATCTTGTAAAACATAGGCTTTGTCTCCATGGGTTGCCACCAACGTTCCTTCGGTTGCTTCAACTAAAGGTACTATCTTAATATCACCATTTATTTTAGTATAAGGTTCTAAATTAAAACTATAATATATTCGACATACAATTTGATGAGGCTTATCTTCCGTTATAACTACTTTCATTTTGCCGGTTGCTTCATCAACCGAAAGATCTTCTTTATAACTTACCTTGTCTCCACTGTTATCACTTGTCTTTGGAATACAATTAGTCTTTTCTTCGTCAAATTTATAATTTTTTATTTCAAATGGTACATGGTCCATTACCGTATACTTTTTAGAATCAAATATATCTTGAACATAATAAAGTACATTAACATCGGTATTTTTTTCTAAGGGAGATGTATCTCCTCCACTAGCAAAATTACCTATTTTGGCTTTTAATATCGGAAGTTCATTATTAACATTATAAAATGCATAAGTATCTTTAAAAAGAAATTTAAATAAAAGTAATATTGTCATTACTAGAAATACAACTATTACTATTATATATTTTTTATCTTTTATCCTTTCTTGCATTTTCTAATCCTCATCCTTGTTTATAATACCGAATTATATCTATCACTTTATAAGTATAAATCATATTTTTATGACAGTTTTTGATATACAAAATATGTTTTGTAAAAAGAAAACAATAAAAGTTTTGTATGAAATAATATTTTTATGAATATAAATCGATTAAAAGAAATTAGAGAAGATAAAGATTTGCTTCAAAAAGATATTGCTAAAGTTTTAAATATAAAACAACAACAATATTCGGAATATGAAATAGGAAAAAGGCTTATTCCTATTAACTATTTAAGTGACTTAGCAGATTATTATAATGTTTCCATTGATTATCTTTTGGGTAAAACTGATGTGAGAAAAATATACCCTAGAAGTAATATTAGTCCAAACAAAAAGTAGAGTTTCCTCTACCTTAAATTTCTTCCCATTCAAATGGTACCAAAGCATCATCTATAACTTCAAAATTAGGTAATGGTTTTACTATTACTTTCTTTTTTCCTTTAAGAACATCTTTGCTCCATTTAATAGGGCTTGTTTTCTCAAAAATTTTAGAATCATTAATAATTGAAATATTTTTTAAGTCTTTTTGAGAAATTTTAAATTTTTCTTTTTTCATAAACCCTCCTCTTTTATATGCTTTTTATTCAATATTTTCAAATTGACTATTATAAAGTTCAGCATATTTGCCATTTAATTTTAATAATTCTTCATGGGTTCCTTGTTCAATAATATTTCCTTCGTTCATCATTAAAATTAAATCAGCATTTTTAATGGTTGAAAGACGATGGGCAATAATAAATGAGGTTCTTCCTTCAGTTAACTTATCCATGGCTTTTTGGACTAATTCTTCAGTTCTAGTATCTACACTTGATGTAGCTTCATCTAAAATTAAGAATGGCGCATCTTCAATCATACCTCTTGCTATAGTTAAAAGTTGTTTTTGACCACTTGATAGAGAATCATTATCGCCAATTACGGTATCATAACCTTTAGGAAGAGTTTTAATAAAATGATGTAGACCTACAATTTTACAAACTTCTTCAACTTTTTGATCAGAAACATCAGGCTTATTATATTTGATATTTTCTTTAATAGTTCCTTCAAATACCCAAGTATCTTGTAAAACCATAATGAATAATCTATGAATATTATCTCTAGTTAATTCTTTAGTGGAAATGCCATCAATAAGAATATCGCCATCATTAATATTATAAAATTTCATTAACAAATTAACCATAGTGGTTTTACCAGCTCCAGTTGGACCAACAATAGCAATTTTTTCGCCTGGGTTAACTTTAACATTAAAGTCTTTAATAATGGTTTTATTTTCATCATAACCAAATTTAACATGTTGAAATTCAATTTTACCTTTAACATCTTGAGGATTAATTTCTTTAGTTAGCGAAGACTCATCTTCCATTTCTTCTTCGTCTAAAAATTCAAATACTCTCTCGGAAGCCGCCGCAGTAGATTGCAAACTCGAAAATGATTGAGCAATTTGGGTCATCGGTTGGGTAAATAAACGGACATATAACATAAAGGCCACAATAACGCCAAAATCAATAACATTATTCATGGTAAGAAGGGCTCCAACAATACAAACACAAACATAGCCAAAATTACCAATAAAGCCCATAAAAGGATGCATTAAACCAGATAAGAATTGACCTTTTCTAACATGCTCATAGATACGTCCATTGATTTCACTAAATTTTTGATTAGCTTCATTTTTACCATTATAACTTCTCATAACATTATGGCCGGAATACATCTCTTCGATATGACCATTTAATTCCCCAATTTCATTTTGTAATCTTTCAAAATATTTTTGACTCCGGCTAATAACTAAGAACATAAAAGCAAAACCGATCAAACTTGAAAGAATTGCTGTTAAAGCCATTATGCCATTAGTAACAATCATCATAATGATAGAGCCAAAAAGCAAAGTAACGGCTGTAACAAGCATTCCTAAACTTTGGTTTAAAGTCATACTTAATGTATCAACATCGTTAGTAACTCTTGATAAAACATCACCATAACTGTGTTTATCAAAATATTTAAGAGGCATCCGATTAATTTTTTCAGTTATCTCTCTTCTTAAGTCTTTGGAAAATTTATTAGTAACAACAGCCATAATGTATTGTTCGATATAACCAAAAATAGCACTAATGATATAAATGATTAATAAAGTTAAAGAGATACTTTTTACTTTAGCCATATCAATACCGGTAACTAAACCTTCCATAATTGTATTCGTTATATCTCTTAATTTATCAGGACCTATTATAGATAAGATAGAACTTATTATGGCTAAGATAACAGCTAAGATAATCGGAATTAAATAAGGACGACAAAACTTAATTAAATTTTGCATCGACTTTTTAAAGTTTTTCGGCTTTTCATTATTATGAGGTCTTCTTCCATTATGCATTTTCCTTCGCCTCCTTTAAACCTTCCGATAACTCTTCTTCACTTAATTGTGATAGAGCAATTTCTTTATATATTTCACAATTTTGCATTAGTTCTTTGTGAGTTCC
>CANQLN010000081.1 GCA_947624695.1 uncultured Bacilli bacterium | reverse complement strand
TTAGCTCAGCTGGCTAGAGCACCTGCCCTGCACGCAGGGGGTCGCGGGTTCGAATCCCACATCCTCCACCAGATTGAATTTAAACTCGGACTTATAGTTCGGGTTTTAAATTGGCTAAAATCCAAAGAATATTTACTTATCTATAAGCCATAATAAGAGAAGATATTTATATTAAATTGACATATTTAAAATAAATATTATTGCTGATTTAAAAAATGAGTAGTATTATTAAAATAGAGGTAGAAGTTTATGGCAAATAAAGGAAAAAATAATAAAAATTATAATTCAAAAATTCCAAATAAAAAAGGAGCAACAATCAAAAAATTAGAAAAAAATACCATAATAATGAAGACACTTGTTGTTTTAGGAGTAATTATATTATGTGTGGCTATTATCTATTTAATGAATTACTTTTTTGTCGAAAAAAATTATATTAAAATAAATATGTCTACTGATCGCAAACTGGAATATATCAAAATTGAGGGAGAAGAAGAATTAATAACAACGCAAAAATATGTCAGTGATTTAGACTATAGTATGCGTTATGATACCAGTTCATTTAAAGTCTTTAAATACCGTAAACAAGATATATTTAAATATTTAGATTCCGAAAAAATATTAGTTGTAGTGGAGAAATCAACCTTACCGAGTACTTGTAATAATGGTACTAATAGTGATTATAGTAGTTGTGTTATTACAGTTGATGATTATACTGAAGAACGCTATATTTCGACAAATGGTGAGACTTATAAATTAACGATAAAAACTCCAAATAGTAGTGAGTATGAAGAAGGAGCTAAAAGCCGGATAAATTATATGCTTAGTACATTTGAAAGCACAATTAAATAGCTTCGGCTATTTTTCTATTGGAAAGGAAATTATGATGAAAGTTAATTGTTTTAGCATTACTTTTTGGTTTAATATTTTTGAAAACCCCAACGAATTATTAAATTCATTTCAAAATTTTTTTCAAGATGAATATTCTAACTATCAAATATATAATGCATCCAACAATGTTTTTGCTTCCATAATAGAGGCTAGCAGTCCTCAAAGCAATATGGCTTTCAGCCAAATAAATTTTAGCTATACAATTCATAATGTTTTAATGGAAGATTTTGAAAATTTTAAAGTTAAAGTTTTAAATTTGTATGATATACTAACTGAAAAGGGTGTTGAAATTCTTCATTGTGCTATTTTTGCTAATACAGAATTTACTTCTAAAGATGCTTTAAAGGCAATTACCAAAAAAACAATTTCTTCTAAATTTTGCAATGATGATTTAATAGATATTACTTTAAAATTAGGTAAAAAATATGAAGATTTATTTTATAAAATTATCTCTGTTTTAAATAAAAAGCAACTTAAAATTCCCCAAAAATTTGATGCCAAGGGTAATCTAATACCTCTTCCTTTAACATCTTGGTATGGTGTTAAAGATGATGGCGAAATTATAGAAATATCTTATGAAATAAATGATAAATATTCTTTTGATTTTACTAAAAATTATCATACAACGGAATTTTATCTAAATAAAATGTTATATGTTTTTGTAAATGATTTAGAAAGCGATATTGACTTAGTTATTAAAAAAGGAGAATTTTAAATTCTTTCAATTTTTAAAATTTGCTTTAAGTAAAGATTCTTATTATTTAAATAGAGAATCTTTTTTTCATTATTTAAATATTTTATTTTTCCTTTAAGATTATTTAATTTTCCATCATAATAATATATTAGAGAAATATTTAATCCTAAATTATAAGCTTCAATAATTTCTTTTTCTAACATTTCTAATTGATCTTCGGATAGAGAAGGATACGAAACATAATCTTTATCTTTTTTAATATCTTCAATAATCCTTTTTCCATTAAAGCAAGAATTAAAAGGTTGCCATTTAATAATCCCTCTGTCAATCATGAGTAGTGGCCTCCAATTTTTTGATTTCTTTCTTTAGCAGTAGAGTCTTGTAAAAGATTAGTGGCTTTTAAAAGGCTATTTTTGCCAAATTTATTTTTAATATCATCAATGGCCTCATTAATATTATTTTTCTTTTGCTTTTTTTCTTCATCAAATAAACTTAACTGAATATTATCTCTTTTTTGCAAATCACCACAAGCAATCGTTACTTTTCTAATAGGTAAATATTCATAAAATTTATCAAAAATAATTAAACAATATCTTAAAATTTCATAAGCAGAATCAGTAGGAATATCTAGTCTAGTGGAATGATAAAAGCCATTATCTATTTCTTTTGAGTAACCAATTCCTAGACTAATGCATTTAGTCATTTTGTTATTTTTTCTTAGTCTTTCTGTTAAAACATCCACCATTTCTGAAATAATAATTTTAATATTATTTTCATTATAATCTTTAAATAACACTTGCGAATGACTAAAAGACTCGGTTTTGGCAATTTTCTTAAAATCGGCAATTTTACTAGAATCAATCCCGTTGGCATGATTCCAAAGTTCAATTCCCATAACCCCAAATTTATCTTTTAAAATGTTTTGGTCATAATGAGCCAAATCTCCTACGGAATAAATTCCTAACATATTAAAATTTTTCTCCATTCTTTTGCCAATGCCCCACATTTTGGAAAGGGGAGTAATGCCCCACAATTTCTTTTCTACATCATCATAAGTCCATTTGGCAATGTTATTAGGTTTAGTTTTAGCTTCGACATCCATTGCTACTTTAGCCAAAAGCATATTTGGACCAATCCCACAAGTGGCGGTAAGGCCCGTTTTCTTATAAATAGTGTTTAAAATATCTTGAGCAAGTTCTTCATCGGTTTTTTTATACATCCTTAAATAATCAGTGACATCTAAAAAACATTCATCAATCGAGTAGACGTGTAAATCCTCATCACTCACAAAGTCTAAATAAATGCTAATAACTTCTTTACTTTTCGCAATATATAAACTCATTCGAGGCCTTGCAATATCATATTTAATATTCTTATCTATTTCATAAAGGCGACCCCGTGATTTTACACCTTGTTTTTTTAAATAGGGAGTAACTGCTAAAGTAATGGCGCCATTTCCTTGTTTTGGATTAGCCACCACCAAAGGATAAGTAAAAGGATTAAGGCCTCTTTCGATACATTCGCAAGAAGCAAAAAAACTTTTTAAATCAATACATAAAATATTTCTTTTAAAATTCATTTAAATTCCTCCAACAAACATTTGTTTATAAAACAAGTATAATCCATTTTAAGAGAAAGTGCAATACCTATTTTTGGTAATTCTATCTTGTTTAATTAAAAGATTAATATTATACTAAAGACATGAAAAAAATTTTATTAAAATTAATTGATTTGTATCAAAAGACTCCTTTAAGAAGTCATAGTAATTGTAAGTATTATCCCACTTGTTCCAATTATGCTAAAGAGGCTATAAGTACTTATGGTAGTTTTAAAGGTGGCATCTTAAGTCTTAAGCGAATTTTAAAATGTAATCCTTTTTCAAAAGGTGGAATTGATTTGGTTCCGAAAAAAGATTGTCAAAACAAATAAATAGTGTTAAAATTAAGACATAAATCAGTGATGAGAAACATGATTATTAAAGGAATTTTCAAAGAGAGTTAATGGTTGGTGGAAATTAACAAAGGAATTTAATAATTACTATTCTCTAGTGAGTCCAATCAACTCCGGTAAAAAGCCGTTATCGAAATTAAGTTAAACAAAGGATGGTACCGTCAATTTTGACTCCTCAAGTATCATTCTTTTTTATTTTCTAAGGAGGTGGGAAATGGCAATCGAAGTATTTACCCAATCGGCTATAAAACTTAGTGGTCAGAAAAAAATATATTTTGATCCTTTCCAAATAACGCAAAAGTTAAATGATGCCGATTATATTTTTATAACTCATGATCACTACGACCATTACGATAGAGAGTCCATCCAGAATATTATTAAAGATGACACCATTATTATTGCTCCCCAAATTTTAGAAGAGGAAGTTAAAACCTTATCTAAAAAAGTTGTAATCGTTTTTCCTAATAAGAGTTATGAAGTAGAAGGTTTAAAATTTTCGACTGTTAGAGCTTATAATATTAATAAAAAATTTCACCCGAAAGAGGCTAATTATGTGGGCTATATTCTTACCTTTGAAGGCTTAACTTATTATATTATGGGCGATACTGATGCCTTAGAGGAAAATAAAAATATTAAGGTTGATGTTTGCTTCGTTCCCATCGGTGGCCATTTTACCATGGATTACTTTGAGGCTTCTCAGTATATAAACGAGATAAAACCTCGCAAAGTTATTCCCATTCATTACGGCAGTATAATTGGGAATTTGGACTTAGGAGAAAAATTTAAAAAGTTAATTGCTAAAAACATTGAAGTAGAAATTTATATTAAGGAGGAAGAAAAATGATAAATATTAAAGAAAATGAAAAATTAAGCATCTTAAACCATAGTTGTGCTCATTTACTAGCCCAAGCAGTTAAACACTTATACCCAGAGGCTAAATTTTGGGTTGGCCCAGTTGTAGAAGAGGGTTTTTACTATGATATTGATTTAGGTGATAAAGTTATTACGGAAGAAGACATTCCAAAAATTGAACATGAAATGAAAAAAATTGCCAAGGATGGTAAAAAAATTGTCCGTCATGAAATTTCGAAAAGTGAAGCTTTAGAAATGTTTAAAGATGACCCTTATAAAGTTGATTTAATCGAAAGAATGGATGAGAATGAAACAGTTATCTCTTGTTATACCCAAGGCGATTTTACTGATCTTTGCCGGGGGCCTCATGTCGAAAGTGTCAAAGAATTAAAACATTTCAAACTAATTAAATTTAGTGGAGCATATTGGAAAGGCGACAAAAATAATAAGATGCTTCAAAGAATTTATGGAGTTTGTTTTAATACTGAAGAAGAACTTAATGATTATTTAACTGAACTTGAAGAAGCATCTCAAAGAGACCACCGGAAAATTGGTAAAGCATTAAATATTTTTACAACGCATGATTTGGTTGGTAAAGGAATGCCTTTATGGTTACCTAATGGTGCTTTAGTAAGAAAAGAATTAGAAAACTATATCTATCGTAAAGAACAAGCTTTAGGTTATAAGCACGTTTATA
>CANQLN010000080.1 GCA_947624695.1 uncultured Bacilli bacterium | reverse complement strand
ATTAAAAATACCTGTTTTTATTAGGTTAGACCTACATTTTACTAAATTTTACTTCACACTAGAAATTCTAGAACCAATATTGCTATCTTTTTTAATGTATTAATGTTAAAATTTAAGTGGTGATTAATTTGATATTAGGTTTAATTTTTACATTTTTAACCGGATTATTTTTTTTAGTCGGGATTATTATTTTAAAAAATCAAAAATATCAAGAAAAAATTTCTTTATTTATCTATTCTTTAGCTTTTGTCGTCATGGCGGGATTATTATTTTTTGATTTACTACCGGAGATTATTGAAACTAAAAATATTTATTTAATTATACCTATAATTATCGGTTTTTTAACCTTGATTATTATTGATAAATTAATTCCGCATCATCACCATGAACATCAAAATTGTGATAAACATGATCATGAAGAACATTTAAACCATATCGGAATTATTACTATTATTGCCTTAGCTATTCATAATATGTTAGAAGGTTTAACTTTATATAATGTGACTCTTAATAATTATTTATCAGGACTTTTGATGATGATTAGTATTTCTCTTCATAATATTCCTTTAGGTTTTCAAATAGGAAGTTCTTTAAAAACTAAAAAGTATAGTAAATTTCTTTTAGGATTTTTATGTTTAAGTTCTTTTTTAGGGGCTTTAATAATGATTTTCTTTGGCACTTTAAATAATCAAATAGTAAGTATTTTATTAGCCTTAACTTTTGGAATGCTATTATATATTTTATTTTTTGAATTATTTAATGAAATTAAAACATCATTAAAGAAAAAAGATGTTATTTATGGTATAATTGTAGGAGGAGTAATATTAATTATTACGTTGTTAGTATAAAGGTGATTGAATGAAAAAAGTATTAGTAACTGGAGCCGCCGGAGCTATTGGCTTAAATGTTATAAAATATTTATTAATGGAAGGAAAATATGAGATAACGGCTTTAGATTTAAATAATAAAAAAACAATTAAAAAATTAAAAAAATATAAGAATAGAATTAATATAATTTATGGAGATGTTCTAGATTCTACTTTAATGGAATCTTTAGTTAAAGAACATGATTATATTATTCATTTAGCCGGGCTTGTTCCTCCTTTAGGAGATTTTCATAAAACTTTAGGAGAAATCGTCGAATACAAGGGAACTGAAAATATAATTAAGACTATTAAAGAAGTAAATGCCAAATGTTTTTTGCTTTATGCTTCATCAACCACAGTTTATGATTTTTCTCTAGGAGCTTCCGTAAAAGAAAAAATAAAAGAAAGTGAACTTGATAATTATAGTTTAAATAAATATGAAGTTGAAAAATTAATTAAAAAGGAATTAAACCATTATACAATATTTCGGCTACCTTTAGTTTTAAGTAATTTAAAAGATGAACCATTTATTTATGGTATAAAAAAGAATTTAGTGGTCGAAGTAACTACTAAAGAAGATGCCGCTTATGCTTTTGTTAAAGCCCTTTCTTATGAAGAAAAATTAAATAAAAAAGTTTTTAATGTCGGTATGGGGGAAGAAGGTCGTTTGGTTTATAATGAAATTCTTAAAAATATTTTAAAATATTATGGTTTAAGTTGGAAATATGTTTTATCGCGAATATTTTTAGAGAAAAAATATAATAGTCCGATTTTAACTGATAGTGATGATTTAGAAAATATTATTCATTATCGAACAGATTCTTTATATAATTATTATCGAAGATTAAAGAATAAAAGTAAGAAAAGAGTTTTAGCTAAAATTATAGCTAAACCATTAGTGTTTTTAAAAAAGTAGGGTGATAGAGTGATTGGACTAGTACTAGCTGGAGGAGGAGTTAAAGGTTCTTATCAAGTGGGAGCTTATTTAGCTTTTAAAAAATGTGGTATTAAATTAAATGGAGTTGTAGGTACTTCCATTGGCTCTTTTAATGCAGCTTTAATTGCCAGTGGTAAAGAAGCCGAATTATATGAATTTTGGAAAAATGTTGATGTTGGTAAATTATTAGACTTTAATACGAAATATACCGATAGTGTTAACAATCAACAAAAATTTAAAGAACTTATTTATGGTATTGAACAAATGACCTTGGCTATTAAAAATAAAGGGATTAATAATTCTAATTTAAAAAATGTTTTAAAAGAAATGATTGATGAAGATAAAATTAGAAAAAGTCCGATGGATTATGGTTTAGTAACGGTAAGAGTTAATGATTTAAAACCTTTATATCTTTTTAAAGAAGATATGAAAAAAGGAAAAATACCCGAATATATATTAGCCAGTTGTAATTTACCATTATTTAAAATGGAAAAAATGATTGATGATAAATATTATTTTGATGGCGGTTTTTATGATAATAATCCCATTAATATGTTATTAGATAAAGGTTATGATAAAGTCTATTCTGTAGAAGTCCATGGCATTGGTTTTAGTAGAAGAATCAAAGATAAGAGTAAAGTAGTTACTATTAGTCCTTCGCGGATGCTTGGTAGTATGCTTAATGTTAATAAAAATAAGATTAATGAAAATATTAAATTAGGCTATTATGATACCTTAAAAATTTTAAAAAATTATGATGGCTACAATTTTATCTTTAAAAAGTACTCTGATTTCTGGTATAATACATTAACGAGGAATGCCGATAAGGATTTATTAAAGAAAGTCCAAAGATATTTTGGGGCAGAAGATAATAAAGAACTTATTTTAAAGTCCTTAGAATATACTATGATAAAAGAGAAAATGACCTATTTTAATGTTTATAGTTTATTTAAACAAATTAAATATGTTAAAAAGAATGCTACTAGTAAACATTTTGTTTATGAGTTTATTAGAAGTTTAAAAATATTATAGGAGGTTTATAATGGGAAGAGCATATGAAGTAAGAAAGTATAGTATTCAAAAGACAGGGGCGGCAAGAGGTAAAATATATACTACTTTTGCCAAAGAAATATATTTAGCAGCCAAGAAAGGTTTACCTGATCCGGATGCAAATATCTCTTTAAAAAGAATAATTGAAAAGGCAAAAAAACAACAAGTACCTAGTGATATTATTAATAGAGCGATTGATAAGGCGAAAGGAGTAGGAGGAGAAGACTACCAAGAAGTAGTTTACGAAGGCTTTGGACCAGGGGCTTCTACTTTAATTATCAAATGTCTAACTGATAATGTTAATAGAACTGTTGGGGAAGTAAGAGCGGCTTTTAATAAAGTTGGCAAGAGCCTAGGAGTTACTAATTCGGTTTCTTATAATTATGATTATTTAGGAATATTAGATTTTAAAACTGATAAAGCAGAAGAATTATTTGAAGAATTATTAAATGCCGGGATTGATCTAATTGATTATGAAAATGAAGATGGTGAGGTTACTATTTCGATGCATCCTAATGATCATGATAAAGTTAAAGATGTCGTAGAAAAATTAATTCCCAATGTCGATTATCTTATTGATCAAGTAGGAATGTTTGCTAAAGAAAAAATAACTTTAGATGGTGAAGATGCTGAAACATTTAAAAAATTATACAATATGTTAGATGAAATTGATGATGTAACCGAGATATATCATAATGTAGATATTGAATTATAAAAAGAAAAATTATATAATTTAAGTGTTAACGAAGAAGGAATTTACAACTCCGGAGTTAAAGCGGGTAATTTCCGTTAAAGATTATAAGTGTATGATTAAATTCATAAATTAAGGTGGTACCGCGGAGTATTCTTCGTCCTTAACCTTGGTTTTTGAATTTTTTTCTTTTTAAGAAGGGAGATTCAAATGAATTGTTTTGAAGATTTAAAATGGCGAGGACTTGTTAAAGATATAAGTAGTCCCGAATTAGAAAAAAAATTAAATGAAGAGAAATTAACTTTTTATATTGGAACTGATCCAACAGCGGATTCTATGCATATTGGCCATTTTTCCTCATTTTTAATTGCTACAAGACTTGCTAAGTATGGTCATAAGCCTATTTTACTTATTGGGGGCGCTACGGGTTTAATTGGAGATCCTAAACCATCCTTAGAAAGACAAATGATTTCTAAAGAAGAAGTTTTAAAAAATGTGGCTGGTTTAACTAAACAAGCCCAAGAAATATTTGGTTTTGAAGTTGTTAATAACTATGATTGGACTAAAGATTTATCAGTTTTAGATTTTTTAAGAGACTATGGTAAATATATAAATGTTAATTATATGTTAGATAAAGACATTATTAACAGACGTTTAGAATCCGGAATAACTTTTTGTGAATTTGCTTATACCATTTTACAAGGTATGGATTTTGTTCATTTATATAAAGATAAAGGGGTTACTTTACAAGTAGCTGGTTCTGATCAATGGGGTAATATTACAACGGGAATTGAACTAGCCCGAAAAAAAGAAGATGCCGAATTATACGGAATGACAATGCCTTTAGTTTTAGATGCTAATGGGGTTAAATTTGGGAAAACCGAAGGTAATGCTTTATGGCTTGATAAGAATAAAACATCTAGTTATGAATTATATCAATACTTAATTAATACTAGTGATGAGGTAGTTATTGATTATTTAAAGAAATTAACTTTCTTAAATAAAGAAGAAATAGAGAATATTCAAAAAGAACATAATGAAAAACCGGAACTTCGAAAAGCCCAAGAAATATTAGCCCAAGAAATTATTACTTTCTTACATGGTGAAGAAGAGTATAATAAAGCTAAAAATATGAGTAAAGCTTTATTTTCGGAAGATATAACTAATCTTTCTAGTGAAGATATTTTAACTAATTTTAAAGATATGGAGCATATTACCATTGCCGAAGAAATGCCTTTAGAAGATTTACTAGTAACGGGAAATATTTGTCAAAGTAAAAGAGAGGCTAGAGAACTTATCAGTGGTAATGCCATTAGTTTAAATAATAAAAAAGTAACCGATAATATGTATATGGTAACCAAAGAGGGAGCCATTGATAAAAAAGTCTATTTAATCAAAAAGGGAAAGAAAAAATATTATTTAGGTATTTTTTACTAAAATAAAAAACTTCAAAAAATTGAAGTTTTTTTGGTGTGCCGTGCATGGCATATATCTAGTTGGTGAAAGTCCAATACACGCGTAGGTATCGACGAAGTGT
>CANQLN010000079.1 GCA_947624695.1 uncultured Bacilli bacterium | reverse complement strand
AGCGAGTTTAAAATGCCGAGGAAGCAGTAGTAATTACGCAAAATGTAAAAAGAGCTGGATGCACTTAAGTAATAATGATACATCAAGCTTAAGCACAAGTAAAGCAGCCCCACCACCTAGTGACTATGAATGGACCATGTCGCGGACTAGCAGCAGCCTTGCGTGGTATGTCACTAGTAGCGGCAATGTGCTCAGCAACGGCGTCGGCGCTGCGTATTCGGTTCGCCCGGTCTTCTATCTAAGTAGTACTATTGAAATAATAGATGGTGATGGTACACTAGGAGATCCATATATAATTAAAGAGCCATCTTAAGAATAATATTTATTAATAAAAAAAAAGATTTTTCTAGATAAAGTAGAGAAATCTTTTAATTTTTTTCTAATTCTAATATTTCTTTATTATAATTACCTTGTAAATTAATCCAGAATTCTGTAGGAATTTCAAAAACATATTCTAATGCATTTGCAAATTTAGAAGATATATTTTTTTTACCACTTAATATTTCACTTATATGCTTAGCAGAATAACCTGTTCGAATAGCTAATTCTTCTTGGGCCATTCCATTATCTTCTAATAATTCTTTAATTGTTTCTCCAGGGTGTATTATCAAATCAAGAGATAATTCATTCGTTTTTTCCATCATGATATTTCACCACTCCTTTTATATTTATTATTTTACATTCTTCTAATCTATTATTAGTCTGCAATTCCTATTTAAATGTATCTTCAGTATATAGATATTTAGAACTTTTGTCAATTTTTTTAATAATTTTCTTTTATTCGACAAAATAAAAGAAAGTTCGACAAATGTTGTCAAAACTTCCTATGGACTTTTAATATATAGATGTGTTTTAATAGTAACTCGAGACGAGGAGTCTTGCCTAACTCAGGGGGTTTTGGGAAACCAAAATCAAATGAGGAGGTGATTGGATGAAATTAATTTTCTTTGGAATTTTAAAAGTAATAATTTTTATTTTGAAGCCTCGGCCGATTAATAAAAAAACTACCTTAATTTGGATGAATTTCCAAGTTAGGTAGCCAAAAACCTAGGCAACGATTGCTCGTCTCCTAAAATGATTATAACATATATTAAGATAGAATAGCAATATTATCTAAACCAGATGAAGATAAATAAAGCTAAACATAAGCAGTAGATAGAGAAGTGCCATAGTTTGCCTTTTTTAACAATACTACTAAGCCATTGATAAGAAAAATAAGTAACTATTAAAGCAGCGATGAAACCTCCTAGATAAGGAAGAAGCAAAGTAGTAGAGGTTTCCATTAAGTCAGGGACTTTTAATAACATAGTTCCAAGACTAACTGGGAAATATAACATAAATGTATATTTTAGAGCATCTTCTCTTTTTAATTTGCATAAAAGACAAGCTACTAAAACAGTACCACTCCGGCTTATTCCGGGAATAATTGTAATGGCTTCGAATAAACCGATGATAATGGCATCTTTAAAAGTAATATCTTTGCTTTCTTTTTCGCCTTTAATATTTCTAACGATATAAAGCATTAAAGCAGTAAATAAAAAGGCAAATCCTAAAATATGAAGACTTGTAAAATGAGCCTCTAAATAATCATTTAAAAGTAGTCCAAAAATTCCCACAGGAATCGTACTAACAATCATTTTCATGATATATCCAAATCCCTCTTTATAAGTCTTTCTTTCTTTTTTATTAAAAATAAAACCAAAGAAATCTTGAATTAATTTAACAATATCTTTTCTAAAAATAAATAGAATAGCTAAAAAAGAAGCAAAATTAGAAATTATTTCAAAATTAAAGGTATTAAACATTTCGGTATTAAATAAATTTTTAAATAGAAAAATATGTCCACTAGAAGATATTGGTAAAGGTTCCGTAATACCTTGAATAATTCCTAAGATTATATATTTTATATATTCCATTATCATCACCATTATAATTATATAATAATTTTGGAAATTTATAAATAAAATAATAGAGATAGTATGTTAAGTATTAGTTTATTTATAGTTAGTTTTATCTTAATGGTAATTGGTTTGTTTTTTATCATTTTAGATTTAAATTTATTGGTTATAGGGTATAGTTTTCTAGAATTTGTCTATTTTATTATTAGAAGTATTTATTCCGATTTGTTTTTTATGGGTTTTATTTTATTAATAATCTTACTTAAGAAAAGAAGAAAGGAGCCAAAAAATGGACTATTATTATGATGTATTATTAAATTTTCAAGAAAGATATTGTATGTTTTATGAATGGGATGAAAATGATGTATTAGATTATGTTAAAAAAATTCCCCTTCTTCATGTTAGCGCTAAGGCATTTGAAGATTTAAGGCAAAAGAAAATTAAAGTTGAAAAAGAATTTTTAAGTGCGATTGAAAATAAAACCAAATTAAAACAAAATAATTATTTAAAGTATACCGCTATTTTTAGTGATGGCAAAAATAGTTTAGCCATAGAGTTTGATGAGGAAGGTTATACTTTAAATAAGAGTAGCCTTACTTTAGAAGATGAATTAAATATTAATGAATTTACTTATAATGTTAGTTTAGAAAAAATAGATTATAAAGTTATAGATAGTGATGAAGTAGTAAAAGAAACAAGACAAGAAGCGAAGGTTAAAAAAGTTTTAAGATTAGAAATTGATAATATGTATCAAAGTAAAAATTATAGTAAACTTAAATATATTTATTTAGAATGGTTTTCTAAATTAAAGAATAATCCCGAGGAGATGTATGAAGAGATGCTTAAAAAATTAGAAGGAAAGTTAACGGAGAAAGAATATAATATTTATGAGTTAATTAAATTATCTTATAACAACGTATAAAAAAAATAATTTTAGGCAATATAAAATTAGGATGTGATTTAATTTGAAAAAAATTTGTTCCCTAATATTAATGGTTTTATTACTTGCTGGTTGTGGAGAGAATAGTGCAAGAGGAGCTGTCGAAGGTTATCTTAAAAAATATAAAACTTTAGATAGTGAGGTTTTAGTCGATTTAGAAAAAGTGGTAGAAGAGGAAGACTTAAATGAAAAGCAAAAAGAAAAGTACCGCGATATTTTAAAGAAGCAATATAAAGATTTAAGTTATGAAATATTAGAAGAAGAATATGATAATGATTTAGATTATATTACGGTTAAAATAACGGTTTATGATTTATATAAAGCCCAAGATGATGCAAGTATTTATTTAGAAAATAATCCTGATGAATTTAATAAAGATGATGGTACTTATGATAAAGATAAATATTTAGATTACAAATTAGATAAGATGCAAAATACGACTAAAAGAGTAGATTATACGATAGTATTTACGGTAACAAAAGAGAATGATAAATATGTCTTAGAGCAGCCAACCGAAAATGATTTATTAAAAATTCATGGTGTTTATAATTATGATTTAGATTAAAGTCATCTTATGGACTTTTTTCTTTTGGTTATCTCTTGAAAATTCTTTGGGGTTGTGCTAGAATTTTATCTGTTTCGGTGATAAGAATGAATAAAGTTTTAAATATTTTAACGAGGAGACCTTTTTTAGGTTGGAAGAATGGTATGATGAAAAAAACTAATCCAGTTGTAACTAAAAAAATAACTCCTGATAGTTTAAATTTTGAAAAAGAAGAGAAGAAAAATACTTTTACTAATGAATATTCTTTAGAAGAAGAAGTAAATAAACTTTATGTTGTTACTATTCATAATGGCGTAATTAAAGAAGGATTAGAAGGAGAATGGCAACAATATTTAAATAATACAATAACAAGTTTTAATGATATACCTTTAATTGAAGAATTAATTAGAGAATTATTTATATTAGCAAGGGTTCCTCAAAAATTATTAAATGAAAAAATTAAAAATTTTCCCTATTTAGATTCTTTAATTTATTTTAGTATTAATGGTGGGCTAGTAAGAAATTATTTAGGAATTAAAGATAATTTAAAACTGGCTATGATACCAAACTAAAAGACACTACTTGGTGCCTTTTTTCTTGGGATTATTTTTAACATAAGAAATATTAGTTTTATAATTTTTCTTTCTGATATTTGGATTACTTTTGCTTTTAGTTTTATTTGGTCTTTTACTATTAGTTTTCTTTTTAGGTTTAGTGGTTTTTTTAACTTCTAGTTTTGGTAATTCTTTCGTCTTTTTAGGAAGTTTTTTCTTTTTAGTTTTATGAGTAGTCTTTTTAATTTCTTTTTTAATTTTGGCCTCTTTTTCTTTAGGAGGTTTATCTATATTTTGATATTTATTTATAAAAATAGCGATAAAAATGAATAAAACTACAAAATAAATTAAAATGATAATTATAAAAAATATATCAATCGGGTCAAAAGTTTTATGCATCCTACTCATTCCTTTCAAATAAGTATTATAATATATGTTAGTAAAAATTGATAGATGGAAAATGTCAAATAATTGAAAATATTTGACACAAATTTATATATGTTATGAAAAAGGGGCCTAAAATATGATAAAATTAGGTAAGGAGAGTAGGTAGTATGCATAATAAATTCGCAAAAATGTTTTTTTTAACTATTTTTTTCTTTATCATAAATGTAAGTGTTTGTTATGCAGATACTTATCGCGGTAAAATTACGGGAACGGGAGTTAATCTTCGAAGTGGTCCCGGAACTAATTATTCCAGTATTAAAACTTTAAGTAAAAATAGTGAATATACCTTAGTTGATAATACCAAACATGCTAGTGAAAAAGGATGTAGTACGGGTTGGTATAGACTATATTATGAAGGAAGCGCGACTGGGTATGTTTGTGGCGATTATGTTTCAGTTTCTACTTTAGTGTTTAATGAAAACGCTACAAGTAGTTGTGAAGTTAATATGCAAAATGCCGGTTTTCCTTCAACTTATTGGCCAGGACTTTGCCAAATGCAACAAGATCATCCTAATTGGCAATTTAAGTCAATTCAAACTGGTCTTGATTGGGTGACAGCTGTTAATAAAGAAAGTGCTTGTGGTGAAAGTTATGTCGCTAGTAGTGATCCTGCTAATATCGATACCTCTTGTAAGAATCCTTATTCAAAAACTTGGTATCCCGCTTCAGCTAGTGCGGTAGCTTATTATATGGACCCCAGAAATTGGCTTTCCGATAGTTACATTTTTCAATTTGAATATTTAAAATATGATAGCAGTATTGCTAGTTCTTACCCTAACTCAATTGCTAATATCT
>CANQLN010000078.1 GCA_947624695.1 uncultured Bacilli bacterium | reverse complement strand
TAAAATGCAATTATTAAGACTTAAAGAAATTAGAGAAGATAGAGACCTAATGCAAAAAGATGTTGCTAAAATTTTAAAAACAACTCAACAACAATATTCCAAGTATGAATTAGGAATTCAATTAATACCCATTGATAGATTATGTATTCTTGCAGATTATTATAATGTAAGTCTTGATTATTTAGTATGCCGAACTGATGAAAGAAGATGTTATCCCAAGAGTAAATTAAATTAATTTTTTACATAAAATTTACTTAATTTATGATTATTTCTTGTATTTACTTGTTTAGCTAAAATATAATAAATATAGGAGTGAGAAAATGAAAAAAAGTGGATTTATGGAAGGAGCAATTATTGCTACTCTAGCTATCTTCTTTTCGAAATTTTTAGGTATCATTTATGTTATTCCTTTTTATGGTATTGTCGGAAGTCAAGGCGGTGCCTTATATGGTTATGCTTATAATATATATAATTTGTTTTTAATAATATCAAGTGCGGGAATTCCTTTAGCAATAAGTAAACTTACTAGTGAATATGATGCTTTAAAACAAAATAGAGAAAAAGAGTACATGTTTGAAATAACCAAAAAGATAATTTTTGTCTTTTCCGTTATTTGTTTTTTGATTTGTTTTGTTTTTGCTAAACCTATAGCTCAATTAATTATTGGTAATATTACGGAAGGAAATAGTGTTTCTGATATTGCTTTTGTCATTAGATGTGTATCTTTTGCTATTTTAGTTGTGCCTCTTTTAGCTATTAGAAGAGGTTATTTACAAGGCCATGGCTATATTGGAGCCTCTTCGTTTAGTCAAGTTATTGAGCAAATTGTTAGAGTTTTAGTTATTATCTTTGGTAGTTTTACCATTTTAAATGTTTTCCACTTAAGTTTAAAAACCGCCGTTGGTGTTGCTGTCTTTGGAGCCACCATCGGAGCTTTATCAGCTTATACTTATTTAATTAAAAAAAATATTAAAGCGAAAAGAAAAAATAAAGCCGATACTAAGTCTTTATCTAAAGCGGAAAAACAAGCAGTTATTCACCGAATTATAATGTACGCGACTCCTTTTATTATCATTAATATTGCTAATTCTCTATATCAAACAACTGATATGATTTTACTTAATCGAGGACTTTATATGATTGGTTTTAAAGATACCGATATTGAAACAATTAGTAGTATCTTTACTACTTGGGGAAGTAAACTTAATACAATTATTACAAGTATTGCTACGGGACTCGCAATTAGTCTTGTTCCAACGCTTGCTAAAAACAATGTTAAAGGTGATATTAAAGGTATTAATGATAAATTTAATAAAATATTACAAGTATTCTTTTATATCATTTTACCTTTAGCAATATTTATGAGTATATTTGCTAGTAGTATATGGCAAGTCTTCTATGGCAAAAGTGACTTTGGGCCTGTTATCTTTCAATTTTCCATAATCGTCGCCGCGATTGATGCTTTATACATTATGATCTGTAATGGCCTTCAAGGGTTAAATGAATCAAAATTAATTTATATTTCTGTAATTACAGGTTTATTATTAAATTTAATCTTAGATGTTCCTTTAATGCTTTTATTTAATAAACTCAATATTTACCCTTATTATGGGGCAATCACCGCTACCTTAATTGGTTATTTAGTCTCTTTAATTATTCCCCTTACCGCTTTAAAAATTAAAATTAATTTAAATTATTCCCGTACCCTTCATAAATTACCTAAATTATTTTTAGTTTATGCTTTAATGATATTCTTATCTTTACTATATCGTGGTATAATTATTAATGTTGAAAATAGAATTTTGCTTATACCTTTAATTGGTATTATGGGAATTATTTTAGTTGTTTTATATTATTTCTTAAATAAAAAAGAACTGGAAGAAATGTTGGGCGAAAAATTAATTAATAAATTTAGAAAGAAAAGGGATTTAAATGAATAGTATTATTATTATAGTTCTTATTATCACTATAATTGCCATTTTTGCTTTAATCTATTTTAGTTCTTTAACTAGATTAAAAGAATATAAAGAAAGAATGGACAGAGCTGAAAGTATTATTGATACTAATTTAAATAAAAAATTAGATCTAATCATTAGTTTAAATGGCGAAGTTAAAAAAGTAACTGGTAAAAAAGATTACTTAAAAGATTATGTTTCTATAAGAGACTTAATTATTACAAATAATGAAAAAGATTTCAAATTAGATGAAGCTGTTAAATTAATAAATGATTTAACAAATGATTATGAAGAGTTGAATAATGATAAAGAATTTAATAAAAAGATGCAAAATTTAAGAGAAATAGATGAGTTATTAGTCTCCGCTAAAAATACTTTTAATCAAAATGCTTTGAAATCTAATCAATTAATTAAAACTATTCCTTATAATATAATTGCGAAAATAGCAAAAATGCGCATTAGAAGTTTTTATAGTACTAATAATAAAACCGATAGTGAAGAAGTTTTTTAAAGCTTCCAATCTATCGGTTTTAAATTATTTTTAATTAAAAATTCATTAGTTTTAGAAAATGGTTTAGAACCAAAGAAACCACTACTTGCGGAAAATGGTGAAGGATGAGGGCTAGTCAAAACTAAATGTTTAGGATTTGTTATATATTTTCTTTTTTCTTTAGCAAAGTTTCCCCAGAGAATAAATACTACAGGTGTTTCTTTAGCATTTAAAGCTTTGATTATATAATCAGTTAATAACTCCCACCCTAAATTACGATGCGAAGCAGGTTTATCTTTTTCCACCGTTAAGACCGCATTAAGAAGTAAAACTCCTTCTTCTGCCCATTTAGTCAAATCGCCATATTCAGAAGGATTAATTCCTAAGTCATCATAAAGTTCTTTATAGATATTTTGAAGGGAAGGAGGAATTTTAATTCCTTTTTGAACACTAAAAGAAAGACCATGAGCTTCTCCTTCTCCATGATAAGGATCTTGTCCCACAATTACCACTTTTGTATTTTCATAACTGGTTAATTTTAAAGCATTAAAAATATAATTTTTGGGTGGATACACAGTACTTGTATTATATTTTTCATTAATCATTTGTAAAAATTTTTTAAAGCCCGGACTTGTTTCAATAACTTCTAAAACCTTGTCCCAATCATTTCCTATCATCATATCTACTTCTTTTCTACTTATGGTAACGTTCGTTATTATTTATCTTAAATGCTCTATAAATTTGCTCTAATAATATTCCTCTAAATAAACCATGCGGAAAAGTAAAGGAACCAAAACTAATCTCTTCATCACAAGCGTTCAAAACTTCACTATCTAGACCATTTGAGCCACCGATAATAAAAGTTATCGTTCCATGATGATTAAATGTCTCATCTAAATGCTTAGCAAAAGAAAGACTATCATAATTTTTTCCTGTAATTGTTAAAGCAATATTATAATCTTTATTATTAAGATATTTTAAAATTTCCATAGTTTCTTTTTTAATATCTTCATTATCTTTTAATTCAATAATTTCTATTTTATGATATTTTTGAATTCTTTTTAAATAATCATTTATTAAGTCATTTAAATAATTTTCTTTAATTTTTCCGGGGGCAATTATTTTAATCATAATTCTATCACTTCACTTAATTCATTAGGCTTAGCACATTCAATATTATCAAAATTAACATTATATTCTTTTAAACTATCTTTCACTGTCTCTAAAGCCACATCAGGAGTATTATTTATTTCACTTAAGTGCATTAAATAAACTTTTTTGGTTTTATCACCAATTAACTTAGCTAAATAAAAGCCACTGGCTTGATTAGATAAATGGCCATCATCACTTAAAATTCTTTTCTTAGTCCATTCGGGATAAGGACCATGATTAAGCATTTCAACATCGTGATTACTTTCCATTAAATACATATCACGATTTTTTAATAAATTGAAATATTTACTTCTAATATAACCAGTATCAGTTATTTGCACTACGGATGAGGAACCTTCTTCAATAATAAAATTTCTGGAAGCAACCGCATCATGACTAGATTTTATCGCATATATTTTTAAATCGTCAAAGTCTATTTCATCATCATATATTTTTATATGATCATAATTTTTTAGACTATCTAAACTTAAAAACATTTCTTCAGGCATACATACTGTAGCGGGGTAACTTTTAATAAACGTTTCTAAAGCCGAAATATGATCGGTATGCAAATGACTAATTAAGATAATATCGATATCTTCCGGCTTAACGTCTATTTTCTTTAAAGCATCAACAATATATTTTTTAGTTTTTCCCATATCTAATAAGATATGATGCTTATTAGTTTCTATATAAGTGACATTTCCTTTAGAGCCACTGGCAAATACACAAACTCTCATTGTTTATATAATTCCCTTGGATTGTAGTAAGTGCCACCCGCATTAGGATTACCCATTGAAAAACCAAAGTGAAGATGGGTACCTGTTGAAGAACCACTGTCGCCCATATAACCTACTACTGTTCCTCTTGAGACTGTTTGACCAACTTTAACAGGAATAGTTCCTAACATATGGCCATAAGTAGTATAGATGTTATTATCATGTTCAATAATAACATAATTACCAAGTCCCCCACCACAAGTACTGCCATAATAACCATAATCAGCACAACCTTTAGAAACCGCTACGACTTTACCATCATTCGCTGCATAAATTTTAGAACCAAAACCAGTACCAGATATATCAATACCATTGTGATGTTTACCCCACCGCGGAGCAAACTCAGAAGTTACAGAGAATGGATTACCTGTAGGCCAACGCCATCCAGAACCTGTATCTTGAATACTTTGCGTACCCCAAGACTTATCAACTCTTCCTCTTGTTATTACTCTATCAACAACTTCTCTAATTATTTCTTTATCTTTAATATCAACATTACTATTTGGTTCACCATTGATAACATTGTAATGTTTTTCTTGAATTTTTAAACCATTCATTCCATTAACTGTTACTTCTGAATAACTAGGTGGTTTAGTATTATCTCTTTCAATTTTAGTCGTAAATTCCGTAACTACTTCTTCAATTTCATTAATGTTATAACTAAATGATATTTGCGGATCAATAAGGGTAATATTAACTTTATCTCCCACTGTAAGAAGGGAATCTTTACTAGTATATTGCGGATTAGCAATTAAAAATTCTTGAGTATTTAAAGTATTAGCGTCACTGATAGACTCAATAGTATCGCCCTCTTTGATTGTATAACTA
>CANQLN010000077.1 GCA_947624695.1 uncultured Bacilli bacterium | reverse complement strand
GAGTAAATAGGAGGACAATATGGCAAGAAGTTTGAAAAAAGGACCTTATGTTGAAGAATCATTATTAAAAAAGGTTCAAAATTTAAATTCAGAAAATAAAAAATCAGTTATTAAAACTTGGTCAAGAAGAAGTACCATTTATCCTGACTTTGTAGGACATACAATCGCAGTTCATAATGGTAAAGACTTCATACCTGTTTATATCACTGAAGAAATGGTTGGTCATAAACTTGGTGAATTTTCACAAACTCGGAAGTTTACTGGTCATGCTGGTGGAGGTAATAAATAATGGAAGCTTATGCAATTCATAAAGGAGCAATTATTAAACCTCGTCTTGCAAGAATGACTATGAATTTAGTTAGAGGTAAAGACGTTAAAACTGCTCGTAATATACTTGAAACCACAAATACAAAAGCTAGCAGACTAATTTTAAAAGTTTTAAATTCTGCAGTGGCTAACGCTGTTAACAATAATGGAGCTAAAGAAGAAGATCTAGTAATTAAAGAATGTTTTGTTAATCCAGGACGGACTTTAAAAAGAATCCAATTCGCTAGTCGTGGTAATGTTGATAGACATGATAAAAGAACTAGTCATATTAAAGTTGTTGTTACAGATAATGTTATGGAAGGAAGTGAAGCATAATGGGTCAAAAGGTTAATCCAGTTGGATATCGTTTAGGCGTTAATAAAGACTGGGATTCACGTTGGTATGCTAAAAAAGATTATGCCGATTATTTAAATAAAGATATTAAAATTAGAGAATATATCTTAAAAAATCTTAAAGATGCTGGTATTTCTTCTGTAATTATTGAAAGAAAGAAAAATAGAGCAGATATCACAATTAGAACTGCTAAACCAGGAGTAATCATTGGTCGTGGTGGTGAAGATATCGAAAAATTAAGAAAAAAGATTTCCAAACTTGTTAATGAAGAAGTATTTATTAATATAGTTGAAGAAAAGAATGCTAATTTAAATGCAAAATTAGTAGCCGATAATATTGCAATGCAAATTGAAAATAGAGCGCCATTTAGAGCAGCTCAAAAAAGAGCAATTAGAGATACAATGAAAGCGGGTGCTAAAGGAATTAAGACTTTAGTATCAGGTAGACTTAATGGTGTTGAAATGGCTCGTAGTGAAGGTTATACTGAAGGTACAGTGCCACTACACACTATAAGAGCGGACATTGATTATGCTCAAAGTGAAGCAAATACTACTTATGGTAAAATTGGAGTTAAAGTATGGATTTACAAAGACGAAATTTTACCTAGTAAGAAAAAAGTTATGAAGGAGGCGACTTCAGATGTTGATGCCAAAAAGGACTAAATATAGAAAGTCGCATAGATTAACATATGATGGTCATGCTAGAGGAAATACAACTCTAACCAAAGGTGAATATGGCTTAATGGCTTTAGAAGGAGCCTGGGTTTCTTCTCGCCAAATTGAAGCGGCTCGTATTGCGATGACTCGTTATATGAAACGTGGTGGAAAAGTTTATATTAACATTTTCCCACACCTACCTATAACTAAAAAACCTTTAGAAACTCGTCAAGGTAAAGGAAAAGGTAACGTTGAAGGATATGTTGCTGTAGTTAAGGAAGGTAAAATTATGTTTGAAATAAGTGATGTTGAAGAAGCAGTAGCGAGAGAAGCTTTAAGACTTGCTTCTCATAAACTTCCAATCAAATGTAAATTTGTTAAAAAGGATGGTGAATAATTGTGGATATTAAAGATATTAGAAAATTATCTGATGCGGATTTAAAGAAAAAAATCAATGTAACAAAAGAAGAATTATTCACAAAAAGAATGCAACAAGCTAATGGAACTTTAGAAAATCCAAGTAGTCTTAGAATTTTAAGACGAGATGTTGCAAAAATGAAAACTGTTCTTAGAGAAAGAGAATTAGAGGAGGCGCATAAATAATGGCTAAAAGAGTTCAAGAATTAGTAGGTAAAGTTGTAAGTAGCAAAAATGATAAAACAATAACTGTTTTAGTTGAAACTTATAAACGTCATCCTTTATATAATAAACGTGTTAAATATTCTAAAAAATATGCAACACATGATGAAAAAAATATAGCAAATGTAGGAGATACAGTGAGAATTAGAATGACTAAACCAATTTCTAAAACTAAAAAATACGAATTAGTAGAAGTTATTTCTAAAGCTGTAGTTCTTTAGGAGGTATTCTTATGGTAATGCAAGAAACAAGATTAAAAGTTGCTGACAATACAGGTGCTCGTGAACTATTAGTTATTAAAGTTATGGGTGGCAGTAAAGTCAAAAGTGGAAACATTGGTGATGTTGTTGTTGGTACTGTTAAAAAAGCCATTCCTAATAGTAATATGCCTAAAGGAAAAGTTGTTAAAGCAGTAATCGTTAGAACAGTTGAAGGTGTACGTCGTGCCGATGGCTCTTATATTAAATTTGATGATAATGCTTGTGTATTAATTAAGGATGATAAAAGTCCGATTGGTACCAGAGTATTAGGACCAGTAGCTAGAGAATTAAGAGAAAAAGATTATATGAAGATCGTTTCTTTAGCTCCTGAGGTTTTATAGGAGGGAAATATGAAAATTAAAGTAAATGACACTGTTAAAGTTTTAACTGGTGAAGATAAAGGTAAAACTGGTAAAGTATTAAAAACTTTAAAAGCCCAAAACAAAGTTGTTGTTGAAGGGATAAATATTTCTAAAAGACATACAAAACCAAGAACAAATAATGATAAAGGTGGTATTTTCGATATTGAAATGCCAATTCATGTATCAAATGTAAAATTAGTAGATAGTAAAGCTTCTAAAGAAACTAAGAAAGATTCTAAAAAAGAAGTAAAAAAAGAAGTTAAAGAAACTAAAAAATCTACAAAGAAAGCTAGTAAGTAGGTGAGTTATGAGTAATTTTAAAGATTTATACGATTCAAAAATTAAAAAAGAATTAAAAGATGAGTTTAAATATTCTAGCATTATGGAAGTTCCAAAACTAGAAAAAATTGTTATCAACATGGGTGTTGAAGGATGCCATGATGTTAAATTCATCGAAGCAGCTGTTAAAGACCTAGAATTAATTGCTGGTCAAAAAGCCGTAGTTACTAAAGCTCGTAAGTCAATAGCTGGTTTTAAATTAAGAGAAGGACAACCTGTTGGTGTTAAAGTAACATTAAGAGGTGAAAATATGTACAATTTTATGGAAAAACTTATTAAAGTTAGTCTTCCAAGAGTTAGAGATTTCCGGGGTATCTCAGCCCATGCTTTTGATGGCAAAGGAAATTATACTTTAGGAATTAAAGAACAATTAATTTTCCCAGAAATTGAATATGATAATGTTTATAAAATTAGAGGTATGGATATCATCTTTGTTACTTCCGCAAAGAGTAATGAAGAAGCATATGCATTACTTAAGGCATTTGGAATGCCATTCAAAGGTTAGGTGTTAATATGGCTAAGAAAAGTATGATTATTAAAAATAATAGAAAGCAAAAATTTAGTTCTCGAGAATATACAAGATGTGAACGTTGTGGACGTCCTCATGCAGTATTATCTAAATTCAAATTATGTCGTATTTGTTTTAGAGAACTTGCTAATAAAGGCCAAATACCTGGCGTCAAGAAATCTAGTTGGTAAGGAGGAGGAATAATTAATGTTTGTACAAGATAAAATAGCGGATATGTTAACTCGAATTCGTAATGCTAATATTATGAGATACAAAGAAGTTGAAGTTATTGGTACGAAAATGACTTTAGGAATTGCCGAAATATTAAAACGCGAAGGTTACATTGAAGACTTTAAATATGAAAAAAGTACTCAAGGTGATAAATTAACTTTAACTTTAAAATATGGTAATAAAAAAGAAAGAGTTATTACTGGTTTAAAAAGAATTAGTAAATCAGGTTTACGTGTTTATGCCCAAGCAGATGAAATTCCTCATGTTCTTAACGGCTTAGGTATAGCTATAATTTCGACTTCTAAAGGTTTAATGACTGATAAAGAAGCGAGAAAAGCTAAGTTAGGAGGCGAAGTCCTTGCCTATATTTGGTAAGTAATTATGAGTAGAATTGGCGAAAGAAAATTAGTTATCCCTGAAGGTGTTACGGCTACTTTAGAAGGAAGCGAAGTAACTATTAAGGGATCTAAAGGAGAACTTAAATTAAGTGTTAGTCCTTTAATCGAAGTAAAAATTGAAGAAGGTAGTATTAAAACTATTCAAAAAAATCCTTCCAAAGAAGCTAACATGGTGCAAGGAACAAGCAATTCTTTAATTAATAATATGTTAATTGGAGTATCTAAAGGTTTTGAAAAAGGATTAGAAGCTGTGGGTGTTGGATATCGTTTCAATGTTCAAGGCAATAAAATAGTTGTTAACGCTGGTTTTTCTCATCCAGTTGAAGTATTAATTCCGGAAGGACTTAGTGCCGAACTAGTGAGTGCTACGGAAATAACTATTAAAGGAATTGATAAACAAAAAGTATCTGAATTTGCGGCCAACGTTCGGAAGATAAGAGAACCGGAACCATATAAAGGTAAAGGTATTCGTTATAAAGATGAAGTTGTTCGTCGTAAAGAAGGAAAGAAAGCGGCTTAAGGAGGTAAAGTATGATAAAAAAAGAATCTAGAAATGCAGCCAGAGAAATTAGACATAAAAGAATTAGAAAAACTTTAAGTGGTACTAAAGAAATGCCAAGATTAAATGTTTTCCGTTCTAATTCTGAAATATATGCTCAAGTTATCGATGATGTAACAGGTACAACTTTAGTTTCATCTTCAAGTCGTGAATTAAAACTTAAAAATGGTGGTAATATTGAAGCTGCTAAAGAAGTAGGAAAAGATATTGCTACTAAATGTAAAAAAGCAAAAATTAATAAAGTAGTATTTGATCGTGGTGGCTATTTATATCATGGTCGAGTAAGCGCTCTAGCAGATGCTGCTAGAGAAGCAGGATTAGAGATATAGGAGGCTTTTATGGATAAGAAAAATGTTACAAGAAAAAATAATGATGCCAAGAAAAACTTATTAGAAGAAAAAGTTATCTCAATATCTAAAGTAACAAAAGTTACTAAAGGTGGTAGACATTTTCGTTTCAAAGCTGATGTTGCTGTCGGAAATAGAAAAGGTTTAGTAGGTATTGGAACTGGTAAAGCTAATGAAGTTTCTGAAGCTATCAAAAAAGCCATTCAAGCTGCTAATAAAAATGTGGTAAAAATATCATTAATTGATAATCGTACTATTCCACATGAAGAAACAGGTAAAGTTGGTCGTAGTGTCGTTCTACTTAAACCTGCTAAAGAAGGTCGCGGAATTATT
>CANQLN010000076.1 GCA_947624695.1 uncultured Bacilli bacterium | reverse complement strand
TCATCAACTTTAATAAATTTGGAAAGAAAAATAATAATTTTCCAAATAAATTTATTAATACTATTTAAAAATTTAATGATTATTGATATAATTTTAGACATGACATTACCTCGATTCTTGTGTATTGTTATTCTAAAAACATTATATCGAGTAATGTCATTTTTTGATAGATAAAAATAGCAATTTCTATATAAAAATTACCTCCAAAAAGGGGGTGATTGAAAAAAATATAGAAAAGCACAGATAAATAAAAGAAAAAACAGGTAGTTTGTATTTAAACTATGCACACTACCATATGATTAAAGAGGTGAGATTTATGGGACTATTTGATAAATTAAAGAAGATAGTAAGTAAAAAAGAAGAAGTAGAAGATATTTCGGAAAAAGAAGAAATTAAAGATTATGATGAAGGTTTAAAAAAGACGCGAGAAGATTTTATTTCGAAATTAAATATTTTAGGAATTAAATATACGAAAGTATCTGAAGAATATTTTGAAGAATTAGAAAGCATATTAATAATGGCCGACATTGGAGTTAATACTGTCATGAAATTTATGGACAAATTAAGAGACCGAGTTAAACATGAAAATATTACCGATACTAGTTATTTAAAAGAAGTTATTGTGGATGAACTTTTAATTATTTATGTTGAAGGTGAAAGTTTATCAGATAAAATTAAAATGAATGAAGATGGACCAACTGTTATTTTAATGGTGGGAGTTAATGGTGTTGGAAAGACAACCACTATTGCGAAGCTTGCTCATAAATATGTAAGTGAAGGCCATAAAGTTATGATGATTGCGGGGGATACCTTTAGAGCGGGGGCTGTTAATCAATTAGAAATATGGGCCGATAGAACCAAGTCTTTATTCTATGGTAAAGAGGGTAGTGATCCTGCTAGTGTTATTTATGATGGCCTTGTAAAAGCGAAGGAAGAAAATGTTGATATTGTTTTAATCGATACGGCGGGAAGACTTCAAAATAAAGTTAATTTAATGAAGGAACTTGAAAAAATTAATAAAGTTATCAGTAGTCATATTGCGGGGGCTCCCCATGAAACTTTATTGGTTATTGATGCTTCAACAGGTCAAAATGGAATTATGCAAGCTAAGAGTTTTAAAGAAATTACTAATATTACGGGAATCGTTTTAACTAAACTAGATGGAACAGCTAAAGGTGGTATAGTTTTAGCCATTAAAGAAGAAGTTAATTTACCGGTTAAATTTATCGGTTTAGGCGAAAAGATGACTGATTTAAAACCTTTTGATATTGAAAATTATATCTATGGTTTATTTAAGGATATGGTATGATGAATAAATTTGAATATTATAATGCCTTGTTTTTAATCTATAAAGATTTAATTAAAGAAAATAATCGGGAGATATTTGATTTATATTATGGAGAAAATTTAACGATGCAAGAAATTGCAGAATTAAAAGGCATTTCCAAATCCCGCGTAGGATCTATTATTAAAAATGTGGAAAATAAACTTGCTAATTATGAAAATAAATTAAAAATTGTTTCTAATAATCTTAAATTAGAGAAAGTTTTAGAACTAGACAATATTAATTTAATTAAAAAAGAAATTGAAGATATTTTAAAAGGAGAATAATATTATGTTTGAATATATGGGAGACCGAATTAGTAAAGCGATTAAAAATATTCGGGGAATGGGCAAAATTACTGAAGAAAATATTAATGATGCGATGAAAGAAATTCGCTTAGCTTTACTAGAAGCTGATGTTAACTATACCGTTGTTAAAGAATTTGTGGCAAATGTTAAAGAAAAAGCCTTAGGAGAAGAAGTTTCGAAAAGTTTAAAACCGGATGAAGTTTTTATCAAAATTGTTAAGGATGAATTAGTATCTCTTTTAGGAGGAGAATATACTCCTTTAGAAGTTAAAGAAAACTTTGTAGTTATTATGTTATGTGGTCTTCAAGGTAGTGGTAAAACAACGACGGCGGGAAAACTTGCTAATATTTTAAGAAAGAAGTATAACCGGAAACCACTTTTAATTGCGGGTGATATTTATCGTCCTGCTGCGATTAGGCAATTACAAGATATTGCCTCTTCTTTAAATATTCCGGTTTTTACCGAAGAAGGTAAAAGTGTTTTAGAAATTGTACAAGATGGAATTAGTTATGCTAAAAATGAGAAATTAGATTATGTGATTATCGATACGGCTGGTCGTTTACAAATAGATGAACAATTAATGAATGAATTAAAAGAAATTGAAGACAATATTAAATTAAATGAAACTTTACTCGTTATTGATGCGATGATGGGTCAAGATGCCATTAATGTTATTACCGGATTTAATGATAGTTTAAAATTATCTGGTTGCATTTTAACTAAGATGGATGGAGATACTAAAGGAGGAGTAGCGCTTTCTTTAAGACATCTTACTAATGTTCCGATTAAATTTGTTGGTGATTCCGAAAAAATGGATGGCTTAAGTGAATTCTATCCCGTTAGAATGGCGGAAAGAATTTTAGACATGGGTGATATTTTATCTATCGCTGAAAAAGTTGAAGGAATTGTTTCTGAAGATGAAGCTAGAGAACAAGCTAAGAAAATGCAACGCGGTACTTTTGATTTAGAAGATTTCTTAACTACTTTTAAACAAATAAAAAAATTAGGACCATTAGAAAATATTATTAAAATGTTACCCCAAGCTAGAAGCATGGGCTTAAATAATATTTCGATTAATCCTAAAGATATGGCACATGTGGAAGCAATCATTTTATCTATGACTCCTTATGAAAGAAAGCATCCCGAAGTTTTAAAAGCTACTAGAAAGCAAAGAATTGCGAAAGGTAGTGGTCGAAGTGTCGAAGAAGTTAATCGTCTTTTAAAACAATTTGAAATGATGAAAGAAATGATGAAACAAATGAATAATGGTAAAATGAAGATGCCTTTTTAATTATTGACATTTAAATATTCCTAGATTAAAATATGTTCCTTGAAGGGAGCGGTAATATATGCCAGGAGAAGAGATTACTAACGAAGAATTAATGGAATATTTAATTGCTTTAGGAAGAAGTGAAGAAGAGGCTATAAAAATGATTAATAGTCCAGCTTGCTTTGCTTATAAGAGTCAAGTTGTTACCTACATTAATTCTATTCGTCATATTATGAATGATCCTCATTATGATGTTTTAGAGCATCTTCGTAATGAAAATAAACAACAAGGAAGAAATCGCTAAAATTTACTTGCATAAGATATATAAATATGCTATATTATTAATGAACACGAAAGTGTTTTTTAATTGAAAAAAAATTAGGAGGTTAAAAATGGCTAAAGAAGTAAAGGAAAAGAAGGATAAGAAAACAAAGAAAGTAACAGAAAAGAAGCCGAAAACTAAAAAAGAAAGTCTTGCTAAAGGCCTTAAAAAAGAAATGAAATTAGTAAAATGGCCTACAGCGAAAGAAATAGTTAAATATACTATAGCTACGGTTATATTCTGTATTATTTTAATTATTTTCTTTGAACTCTTAAATATGATATTAGCTTATATAAAGGGGTTGTTTAATTAATGGACAAATTATGGTATGTAGTAAATACTTATTCTGGACATGAAAGCAAAGTTAAAGAAAAATTAGAAGCTAAAATAGAATCAATGGGAATGCAAGATTATATTTTTCGTATTGTAATTCCTGAAACTAAAGAAGTTGAAGTTAAAGATGGCGTAAAAAAAGAAAAAGTAAAAAAAATGTTCCCTGGTTATATTTTAGTGGAAATGATTATGTCTGATGAAGCTTGGTATATTGTTAGAAATACTCCAGGAGTTACGGGCTTTATCGGATCTAGTGGTAAGGGTGCTAAACCAACCCCATTACTTCCGCAAGAAATTGATCGTATCTTAGTTAATATGGGTATGAGTAGAGTTAATGTGGAAGATGACTTAAAAGTTGGTGATAGTGTAAGTATTATCGATGGACCATTCAAAGGTATGATGGGTCGTGTTGATAACATTGATACTGAAAATAATCGTTTAAATATTATTATCGACTTGTTTGGTCAAGAAACTAGTGTTGATGTTGAATTGTTCCAAGTAAGCAAAAATTAAATAAAAATAGAGCTGCCTTTTGGGTAGTTTTTCTATGCTTTTTAATTTAAAAAGATATAAATTAAAAAAGTTAAAAAAATATTTAAAAAAGAGTTGCATATCAAACTAATGTATGATAATATTGATTTATAGTTCAGGAGGGTGATAAAAATGAAAGAAGAAAGAAATTTAAAAAAATATAATGAAAGTATATTTGAAAGTATTAAACATTTTGATGATTATGGTCATGAATATTGGTATGCAAGAGAGTTAATGAAAGTTCTTGATTATTCTAAATGGAGTAATTTTGAACTAGTAATTGAAAAAGCTAAAAGTGCTTGCGAACTAAGTAAATACGTAGTAAAGGATCATTTTGCCGACGTCGGCAAAACGATAAGTATGCCTAAAAATGCCGTTAAAACCATTCAAGATTATAAACTATCAAGATATGCGTGTTATTTGATTGCTCAAAATGGTGATAGTAGAAAAAGAGTTATTGCACTTGCTCAAACATATTTTGCGGTGCAAACTCGAAAACAAGAAATTAATGAAAAAGAGTATAGTTTATTAACAGAAGAAGAAAAAAGATTTTATAATAGGAATTTAACTAGGAAAGGAAATTATTCTTTAAACCAAGCGGCTAAAGAAGCTGGTGTTAAAAATTTTGACAAATTTCATAATGCCGGTTATAGAGGATTATATAATGGAGAGACAGCAAATGATATAGCGAAAAGAAAAGGACTTCGATACCGAGAAGATATATTAGATAATATGGGTAGTGAGGAACTTATTGCTAATTTATTTAGAATATCTCAAACCGAACAAAAACTAAAAAGAGAAAATATAAAAACTGAGTTAGAAGCTAACGATACACACTATGCTGTGGGAGCAAAAATAAGAGAAACAATTAAAGAATTAGGTGGAACTATGCCCGAAGACATGCCTACTCCCGAAAAAAGTTTAAAAGTAATAGAAAAAGAATGGAAAAGGAAATTTATAGAAAATGCAAAGTAAGAAAATTTTATAGAAAAATTATATAAATAATCAAAAAAAGCTCCTTTTTAAAGGTAGCTTTTATATATGCTTTAATAATTTTTTCTCTAAAATAGTTATTAATTTATAAAGTATATAGGAAATTAAAGCAAGTAGGACAATTCCACTCATAACTAAGTGTAAATTAAAGACTTGTTTACCATAGACGATTAGATATCCAATTCCTTGTTTACTTACTAAAAATTCTCCCATAATAACACCAAT
>CANQLN010000075.1 GCA_947624695.1 uncultured Bacilli bacterium | reverse complement strand
AAAAGAAAATTTGCATATCAAGCTTCAGGAGTTCTTATGATAATTTTTCCTATGATTTTTTCTATTAGTGGAATTTTAGTTTCTGGTTTCTTGTTTTATCGTAAGAAACTATGTAAGCCTTTAGAAATTCTAACAAATTCTATGGATGAAATATCTAACAAAAATCTTGATTTCAAAATAGATTATAATTGTAATGACGAACTTGGTAGACTTTGTAATTCTTTTGAAAATATGAGAAAAATACTTGAAGAAAATAACAAAGAATTGTGGAAAATGATTGAAGAAAGAAAAATAGTACAAGCATCTGTTGCACATGATTTACGAAATCCAATATCTATTATAGAAGGTTATACAGAATATTTACAAGATAATATTGAAAATGATAAATTATCTAAAAAGCGAATATTAGATATTATAAATAATATGAGTAAAACGGCTAAACGTTTAGAAACATATACTAATTCAATTCGTGAAATTAATCAATTAGATGATATAGAAATTAAGTGCAAAAATGTGTCTAGTAAAGATTTTATCAATGATATGAAAGAAGATTTATCACTTATGGCAAAAGCAAAAGGAATTAAATTATTGGTAGAGGAAAAAAAGTTAGATGGAAATATAAATATAGATACTCAAATTATTTATAGAATAATGGAAAATATTATAAATAATTCTTTAAGATATGCTAAAAACGAAATAAAATTATCCATTGAAATTGCAGATAAAAATATGATTATTGAAATCAAAGATGATGGTAAAGGCTTTGATGAAAATATATTAAAAGAAAAAGATAAATTTATTTTACCTAACATAAATCACGAAGAACATTTAGGACTTGGTCTTACTATTAGTAAAATACTTTGCCAAAAACACGGAGGCAAATTAGAAATTTCAAATAATATAGAAGGTGGAGCAAATGTTAAAATTTTTGTAAGAGTTTGACAAAAATTTGACTTTTGTTATGTATGATCTCTTTGTAAGCCATTTAAGGCAAAATACAAGGAGGTCATTTTTTATGAAAAAAATAATTATGTTTTTAGTTATTATAGGTGCGTTTTGTGGAATTTATGTCTGTGGAAATAATTTATTAAATCTACCTAACTCAAGCAATACAAATACATTAAAATTTGTACAAAATGTGTCTGAGAGCAACATTGAAAGTAGTAATGAAAATGGTAATGAAAACAGTAGTGAAAATGGAACTTTATCACTTCTTACTAATAATAAAAAAGTAAAAGATGGTTATTACTATCTAGCACAGGAAACAAAAGAGTTACCAAATGGAAAAACTTTTTCACATCTTATGTACATAGATTTTAAAACAGGAAAAGAGATTTATTTGTGCAATAATTCAGCTTGTAATCATTATACAGAAAATTGTAGTTCTGTATTTTTAAATGAAGAATTTAAAAGGGCATCATTACTATTTGTTTTTAATGATAAAATTTATATTTTAAGTAAAGACCAAGATAGAGATGGTGTTTCTGTGGCAACTATGGGAATAAGTAATGAATTATCTTCTAAAAAGACTTCAAGTGCAGAAAGCAGTATTACATCATTATATTCTATAAATTTAGATGGCACAGGTAGAGAAAAAATTTATACTTTCGATAGTTTGCAAACAGTAGAAGATTTTGTGGTTGGAGATAATAAAGGGTTATATTTTATTACAAAAAAATTAACAACTCAAAGTGATAATGGGTATTCTTATCAAACATCATCTGAGAGAAATTTAGTTTTTTTAGATTTAAATACTAGAAAAGAAAAAACACTTTTTAAAATGGATTTTGATGATGAGATTTCGTGGAAAGTAATTGGCACAAGTAATAGGAAATTAGTGCTTTATGGAGTTGATTTTGGTCAAAAAGTATCTACAATAGATAAAAAAGAAAATAGTGATCTTTATAAAAGTTCTTATGATGTATTTGCAACATTAGATATTGATACTGGAAAAATAAATGAAATTTATAGGATTTTTGCCCCACTTTCAAGGAGTTATGTAGCAGATGAAAACAATTTATATTTTTCTAAAGATGGCGACAAAAAGATTATAAAAATTGACTTAAATACTGGGGAAAATATTGTATTTGCAAACATTAATCAAAATTGTATTTGGGAAATTATTGGAGATAAATTACTTTGTAGAGAATTTGCTTTAAAAGATAAGTCATCATATTTTATTGATTTAAACACAGGAGATATAAGTAGTTCTAACTTAAAAAATAAAACAACTGGCAGTGTATTGCAAATTATTGCAGAGTCAGAAAATGAAGTTTTGGTACTATACAATTGTGATGCGACTTATAGAAGTGATGGCTCTTTTACAGTAAATAAAAATTATTATGGTCTTATCAAAAAAGAAGATTTATATTCTGGAAAAGAAAATTATAGAACTGTAGAAATGATTAAAGATGGTGGTTTTTAAAATGTTAGAAATTATAAATATAGTAAAAAAATATGATGAAAAAACAGTATTAGACAATATAAATTTAAAGCTAAACAATGGAATTTATGGATTGCTTCGGACCAAACGGAGCTGGAAAATCAACTCTTATGAATATTATAACAGGAAATATAATACCTACTTCTCGGAGAAGTTAAGTGGAATAAAGAAAATATTAAAAAATTAGGAGCAGACTATAGGAGCATACTTGGATATGCTCCACAACAACAAGGATTATATGATACATTTTCTGGTAGAAGATTTTTGTCTTATATGTCAGCCTTAAAAGGTATATCAAAGCAGTCTATAAAAGAAGAAATTGAAAGAGTTTTAACGTATGTTAATATGAAAGAATATGCAGATAGGAAAATATCAACATATTCAGGAGGAATGAAACAACGTATTCTAATTGCTAGTGCAATTTTAGGAAATCCCAAAATTATTATATTAGATGAGCCAACGGCAGGATTAGATCCAAAAGAAAGAGTAAGAATTAGAGAAAAAATATCGTTACTTGCAAAAGATAAAATTATTTTAGTATCAACTCATGTTGTTTCAGACATTGAAAGTATTGCAAAAAAAATTATATTGATTAAGCAAGGAAAAATTATAGACTTTGAAAGTTTAAAAAAGCTATGTAAAAAATATAATGTATCTAACCTAGAAGATGTTTATATGAAGATATTTGGTGGTGAAGAATAAATTTATGTTTAGATTAGTTTATTATGAATTGCAAAAAATATGGTGCAAAAAAAGCTTTATATTTGCAGTTATATTATTATTTGTTTTGAATTTATTTTTCCTTTGGTACACAAATATTAGTGATGGTACTCCAAAACTATCTGCATATAAACTATTTCAAAGTAAAATAGCGTATATGAGTGAAGATGACAAAAAAGTTTATATAAATAAATTAAAACAAGATATAGATGGTGTAGCCTTTGTAATGGAAATAGATTCTATGCAAAATAGTGAAATTGGTAGTACATTCGCTAGAGAAAAGATGAATGAAAATAAAGGTTTATATGAAAAATATTATGATTTATATAATTCTGGAGAATACTTAAATTTTACGAGGTCTTTTTTAGAAGAAAAGAATTTCATAGATGAAATATATAACGAATATGAGATTACTTCAAATTATGAAAATTATTTAAAGTCAGTAAAAGAAAACAAAAATACACTTGAAAATATTTCTATATTTAATAATCAAAATACAAATAATTATTCAATGAGAAATATTGAAAAGAGTAGCAAAGATTACGAAAAGTTAAATTCTGATGATATATGTTTTATGCCTTCAAAAACTGTAAAATCAACAGTAGAAAGCATATGGACAGATGTATTTTTAATTTTACTTTCTTTTTTGTTTGTAAGTTATTTAATTACAGAGGAAAAGGAAAAGAATTTATTTTGTATTACTCGTAGCACTAAATATGGAGTAAAGCATAATATAATTGCCAAAATAATTGCTTTGTTTATACATTGTATAACATTTGGAATATTGTTTTATGTATCAAATTATTTATTCTTTGGTTTATCTTGTGGTTTTACAAATATGATGATAAAATTGCAATCTCTCGCTCCATATATAGAAAGTAATTTAAACTTGAATGTACTTGAATATGTAGTACTTGTAATTATAAGCAAAAGTATCGTTATTTTTTGCCTATCTAACTTGCTAGTAGCAATATGTATCATTTCAAACAGTATAGCAGTACCATATATTTTCGGAGTTTCTATATTCGCAATAAGTTTTATTTTATATATTTTAATTCCAGCCGTATCGAAATTTAATGTATTAAAATTTTTAAATTTATATGGGATATTAAAAACAGAAAATGTATTTGGTACATATTTGAATTTTAATTTATTTGAATTTCCTATTTCATATATATTACTCTTTTTAATTGTAGTAATTTCTATTTTAGTGATTGGATTTACGATAAATATTTACTTATTTTCAAAAGGAAATAGTTTTCAAATAAAGAGAAAGAATCGTCAAAATAAGAAAACTAAATATCATTACCATTCTACATTGATTTATCATGAAATGTATAAAATATTGATAACAAATTATGGTCTTTTAATACTTGTATTTTTCAGCGTTTTAATAGGATATAATGAACTAAATCATAATTATATTCCCTCTGTTTATGAAAATTATTATCAAAGCATTATGCTAAAACTTGAAGGTAAGCAAACAAATGAAAAAATAGAAATTATAAATACAGAAAGAAAGCGTTTTGATAACGCAAGAGAGGAAATAGAAAAAATAAATAAAGCAATAAACAAAGGAGAAATAAGCAGTAGTACAGGTAGTGAAATGAAAACAAAATGGAATAGTGTATTAGCATTTTATCCAGAGTTTGAAAAAGTAGAAGAACAATACAAGTTTGTATGTGAGTCTAATGGTGTATATTTATACGATACAGGTTATTTATATTTATTTGGATTTATGGGAGATGGTTTGTTAAATGATTTCCTTTTATTAACACTAGGAATTGTATTTACATTTAGTAGTGTTATTTCATTTGAATATCAAAACAATGCTTGGATGCTAATAAATGTGAGCAAAAAAGGAAAAAGTGGAGTCATAAAAACTAAAATTATTGTATGTATAATACTAACTGCATTATTTAGTATAATACCATTTATATTTAGATATATAAGCATAAATAAAGCGTTTCCTATGCACGGATTATTATACGGAATACAAAATATATCAGTATATAGAAATATGCCAATATGGATGAACATACTAACATTTATTTTGATAAAAATAATAACACAAATTATTATTTTAATTATAACAACTATGATAGTAATAGGAATATCAAGATGGCGTAAAAATAATGCTCAAGCAATATTCTTTAGTATTTTAATATTATGTGTGCC
>CANQLN010000074.1 GCA_947624695.1 uncultured Bacilli bacterium | reverse complement strand
CCTACGACCTAACGGTTAACAGCCGTGCGCTCTACCGACTGAGCTAATCGGGCATTACTCCAATAGTATAATACAAAACTCTTTAATGTGTCAAGAAAAAAACATTAAAAATTTTGATTATATTATGGGTAAGATTAGCTCTATAAATATTTTTTTAAATCATCAATATTTTTTTCTAAGGTACTTTTTAATTTAGTAGCTAAAACAACTATTTCAGCATCAGTATTATTATATGCATTAATCTTTTCGGTTATTTCAATAACTCCTTTATTAGACCCTTCCATCATCATTTTCGCAATAGTTTGATCACTATCATCTTTCATTAAAGACCAATCAACCATCATTTTGGTACTCATTTTAGCCATATTCCCAACTTCTTCATTTTCTTTGCCATATTTTTTTAAAATACCTTCGGCTTCTCTACAGATTTCTTCATACTCATCTCTTTCAGTATGTAGGAGTTTTTCAAACTTTTCATCTTTTACTTTGGTAATAATGTCATCAATCCCAATAATACCCATCTCGGCATTTTTATAAATGTAATTTAAAAATTCTACTTCTTCACTCATATTCTTTTTCAAAATAAATCACCCACTTTTATTATGGGTGATAATTTTTAAATTATACTTCTTGAACAACTGCAATTATCATCGGCTTACATTCCGTTTCTTCATATAAATAATTGCTTAATTCTTCTCTTATTTCAACTTTAATTTTATTATAATCAACATAGGTTGGCGTAATATTACGATTAATAATCTTTTCACAAATTTGTTTTATTTCTTCAATTAAAGATGTGGAATCTTTCACATAAATAAATCCTCTGGATGTAACTTCGGGTCCTACTAACATAACTTTATCTTTTTTAGATATCGTGGCGCTAATTAAAACTATTCCATTTTCCGATAACATTTCCCGGTCTTTGATAACAAGTTCACCAACATCTTCATTCGAAATACCATCAATTAAAACATCATTAACTTTAATCATTTCGCCATTTTGAATTAGTTTACCATCTTCAAAAGTTACCACATCACCATTTTGTTTTAAAATAATATTATCGGCTGCAATACCAAGGCGACTCGCTAAATTAGCATTGTTAACCATGTAACGATATTCCCCTTTAACAGGCATATAATATTTTGGTTGAACAAGTTTTATCATTAACATTAAGTCTTCACTAGATGGATGATGTAAAATAATTTTATCATTAGGAATATTAACAATATTACAACCAAATTTTGCTAATTCATTTTCTAGTTTAACTAAAGTTTTTTCATTACTATCATATCTTGGCTCAGCAAAGACAATGGTATCCGTATTTTTTAAAGTAATAAATTTATCATAGCCATGTAATAATTTACTTACATTAGCATACGGATTAGCCCTTTCATCACTAATTAAAAGAATAGCATTTTCATCATCAATATTTGTTAAATCCCCAATTATGCCTTCTTCCACTTCTAAATATTTTTCTTTGATCGAAAAATTAACGACATTTTGGAGTTTTTTACCCATAATAATTATCTTCCGATGCATATTTCTAGCGGCATTAAAAATATCATTAATAGTATATAAATGGTAAGGAAGAATAGAAAAGATAACTCTTTTTTCATTATGCTTTAATAAATCCTTAAAGTAATCTTCTAAACGATGATTAGGAGAAGTATGACCTTTTTTCTCCGAGAATGATGATTCACACATCATACATAAAACGCCTTGTTTACCTACATAAGCAATTTTTCCTAAATCCATATCATAATGGCCTAACATCGTTGGGTCAATTACAAAATCACCCGTATAGCAAATGGCTCCATCACTAGAATTAATGACATACATTAATGCATCAGGAATACTATGGGATACCGAGATCGGAAAAATAGACACATTATTATCAAAATTTATTTTCCGATGGGGTCTAATCTCAATAATATTTTTGCTATTAACGCCATATTCTTCTAAAACAAATTTCGTAAACTTCGTAGCAAATATTTTAACATTAGGAAGTAGTTTTAAAAGATCCGGAGCACTTCCCATATTTTCACTATGACCATGGGTTATAAATATTCCTTTAATTCTTTTTTTATTTTTAGCAAGATAACTAAAATCCGGCATAATATAATCAATACCTAAAAGATTAGAATTAGCATATTTTAAACCACAATCAAAAACAAAAAGACTATCATCAATTTCTACAACATAGCAGTTCTTGCCATTCTCTGCAAGACCGCCCAAGCCAAAAATTTTAATTTTACTCAAAATAATCACTCTTTCTAAAAAGTTCTTTCGATGGATTAATTATAACAAAAAAAGAAGCTAAAGTCTAGCCTCTTCTACCTATTCTTTCTTCTAGCCATTCTTTATTACTACTTACAAATTCCTTATTTTCCATAAGTAATTGTTCTTTACTTTTACTATAATGCTCTATTTTTTGTAATTCGCCAAAAAAGCATTGAAAAAGATATCTAATATCATCAATAGTTTTAATATTAACTAGTAAGTCTTTGTTAACCTTATCATTTCTCTCTATCATGTTAACTACAATTCCATATTTATCACAAAATTCTTTAATAAAACTATAACTAATATGCCAATTATTATAGGTTAGAACAAAACCTCTAAAGTCAAAATCCGCTAAGGCTTTCTCTAGCAAATTATATAAGCCATTTTCTCTATCCAATATAAAATTAGTATAGGCATTTTCTTCTTCAGATAATCGTAAACTTTCTTGATAATTTTGACTAAGTTCCTTAATATGAGCTTGTCTTTCTTCGATTGTTTCAAAACCATTTAATCTTTCAAAAATACTTGGTTTTGTAATTTGACTAGCTTTACTATTTACATAAGTTAATTCTTTTTCATAAGATTCTCTTATCATTTCCGAATTTAAATTTAAAGATGGATAACACCACACTTCATGATCTTTGGTAGTATGAACATCCATTAAATTATATTTTTTTAAAAAAATTAACATATAACTTAAAATATTTAACTCCGAATTTTCTAAAGTACTCCAACAGTTACGGGCAATTTGCATAGGATGAGATTCATAAGCAAATTCGGCTATAATATTTCCTAGTTCCCTCTTTACAAATTCATGGTACTCTTCTGTTTCTTTTAAATAATTTTCATCTTGTTCAATTATAAATAGCCTTTCATAAAAAGTCTTCATTACATCACTCTTTTCTAATTAATTATTTATTCTAGCATAGAAGTCAAAAAAAAGAAAGCGCTATCTTTCTTCTGTTATTAATTCACTTAAATAATTAATTTTTAAATCTTGATAATTAATTTGTTTAACTAATAATTTAAAATCGGTAAGGGAAACATTATCATTAATAAATATTATATAACCACTTTTTAAATTGTCTTTAATACTGGCTAAATTATAACTATTTAAACTAGCGCTAGCTTCAACTAAATATTTTTTATTTTTTAGACAAATATCTTTAATATTTTTACTAACAAAACAAATATCTTTATTAATATTATTGTTATCTAACATCGCTTCTACTTTAGAATAACTTTCATAATCATTATTAATCTGTTCAAATTTACTATTTTTATCAAAGGTTTTACTATCTACTAATCTAGTTATCTTAATACCCATACTATTAGCATAATTAATTATATTTTGATTATCTTGGATAACTAGAGCTATATTATTTTTACTAGGATTACCAAATTTAATAATTTTATCTTTATTATTTTCTAGAGATATTTCGGGAGTTATTTTATCATATTCTAAATAATAAGAATTGAAAGTATCTAAATAGCGCATATTGTTATAACTTTTTAAAACATTTACAGCATAGCCATTAAGACCAGGAATTATATAATCATCTTCAATAATGGCACTAACGGAAGCCACATTATAATCTTTACTATTCCGGTTTATTTCTTTGACTAAACTACTATTGTTTACCACAATTTTACTCATCTTTTCAGTATAATAGAAGCTAACTAATAAAACGAGGGCAATTCCCATATATTTAAAAAGATTCTTCATTTCTTCACCTTACTAAATTATAATAATCTTTCTACATTTTATTACTGATTACCTATCTAATTTTCACATAAATCATTAAGGAGTAAAATATCTTTGTCCTCAACTGGTTCTTTAATATTGATTTCTTTTTTTCTTCCTGTCGACAAGAAAGTAACTCGTTCCGCAATGACATCTGTGACATAATGCATTTTGTCATTTTCATCAATATATTTACTAGTTTGAAGTCGGCCTTTAATCCCAATTACATCACCAACATGACAATACTCAGTCGTCGTAGCGGCTACACTATTCCACAAAATGCAACGCACGAAATCCGTTTCATAAATGCCTTCTGAATTTTTAAAATTCCGATTAACAGCTAAAATAACGGTCGTTACTTTTTTATTTTCTTCAATTTCAATAATCTCCGGGTTTTGGGTTAACCGACCAACTAAAATAACATTGTTCATAACATCCTCCTTTCTTAAATTAATACCTTAGCATAAAATACTTAAATTACCAAACTGCCAAAATGCTAGGAAATTGGGCATAAAAATTCCTAAAAAAGCATGTTTTTAAGACAAAAAAAGACCAATTCTTATAGAATTGGCATAAAAGAATTTTTTTAATCTTTAATTAATCTATTTAATTCAACGGCATATTCCATGGGCAGTTCTTTTTTAAAGTCAGCAATAAAGCCCATGATTAATAACTCTTTACATTTATCTTCTGATAAACCTTTACTCATTAAGTAATTTAACTTTTCTTCACTTACCTTGGAAATGGTAGCTTCATGTTCTAAAGTACTACTTTCATTTTCTAAAATATTTTTAGGATACGTATTACTACTCGAAATATCATCTAATATTAAAGTATCGCATTTAACTTTGGCCATGGAATTAGTAGCTTCTTTAGTTATTTTTACCATTCCACGATAGTTACTAATTCCCCCTTTTTCGGCAATACTTTTACTAATAATATTACTTTTGGTATTTTTTCCTAAATGAATCATCTTAGCCCCGGCATCTAAAGCTTGGTTTTCTTTGGCATAGGCAATAGATAAACTATTACCAACGGCATTATCCCCTTTTAAAATACAACTAGGATATTTCATCGTTACTTGACTACCAATATTACCATCAACCCATTCCATAACTCCATTTTCAGCTACAACGGCTCTTTTGGTAACTAAATTATAAACATCAGTTGACCAATTTTGAATAGTAGAATAACGGCATCTCGCATTCTTTCCTACATAAATTTCCACAACTCCCGCATGCAAAGAAGAAGTTGAATAACTTTTAGCAGTACAGCCTTCAATATATTCTAAACTACTATCATCATCAACAATTATAATTGTTCTTTCAAATTGTCCCAAAGATTCGCTATCAATTCGAAAATAACTTTGCAAAGGTCTATCTAAATGAGTATGGGGCGGAATATAAATAAATGAACCCCCACTCCATAAAGCCCCA
>CANQLN010000073.1 GCA_947624695.1 uncultured Bacilli bacterium | reverse complement strand
TGTTATGGTAGTGGTGGTTGGAAAAAATCTCTATCTCTTGGAGGCATCGGAGATACAAGTGCCGATGTTTATCAAGACCGAGAATGTGCTTGTACAACTGAGAAATGTGATTATTATACTTATGCTATTGCGAATGTTAAGTATATAAAGAAATCAACTAAAGCAACAACTAAATTTGTTACACCAACTCAATTTTATAATATATATCCTAATGGAACGGTTCCAGCTGGTTATCCTGGCCAAGATATAGAAAGTTCAAGTGAAATTGAAAATGGTTTACCAATCGAATTACGAGGTACAACGGGTGGAAAAACTTATTTACTTTGGTATAAAAATTTAGGTGAATATTATGACACTGATAATTTAGGAAGAATCTGGGGCGATTATAATAGTGTTGTGGCTGCCACTCTTCAAGCAAGCTATGCCTGTGGAACCGAAAAAAATGCTTTAGTATTTGATAATGAAACCGATAGCGTATATCATGATGGTGGTGTTTATGTTTGCCGTTATGATGTTAACGAATGTAGCAAATGTGTTGAAGAAGCTGATGACTATTGTGATCCAAGTTGTCCGAATGATCCCGATTGTCCTGATGCTGGTACATGTTCTAAAGTAAGAGATGGTTTCTGTAAGGCAAATTGTCCTGATGATCCCGATTGTTATTGTCCAAATTGTCCCCCAGATATTAAAAATAGTTGTGCCATTTTGAAAGATGAAGCGGGAGTTAGCCATTATTATGATTTAAGTGGTAAAGAAATCGGCTATTCTGCTTATTATTCTAAATGTTGTCCAAATGGCCATTGCAAAGTAAATTGTCAAAGTTGCTTATTTGATGGAACAGAATTAAAAGTAGATTATCGCCAAATATCTAACGAAGATCTAAACCCTAATGATCGTGCTTTAGGTAATAACTGGGCTTGGGATGGAGTTATTAATACGGCCATTGAATTAAAAGCTTATGTGACAACTAAAGAAATTGAAGAGAATAATAATAGCATTTTTGAAGTAGACTTTGATAATCCTTCGAATGCAGAAAAGCAAGACTTTGCTATGGAAGTAACCATGGATCCTAAGACTATCAACTGGATTAAAGATTATAATGCATCCGCCGTGGGTGGTTACTTAAGCAATACATTAGACTGTTATGATATGGAATATAACAATAAGGTTTATAAAAGTGTATATTGCTATAGTACTTTTATCGATGATATGATTAATGATGATGTTGGTAATATTAAGATTGCTGGGTCTGAAAGGCCTTTAGATGAAAATGCCCGAAAAGCTTATAGTAATGGCTACTTTATAAATTGGAGTGAAAAGAATTTTGATACTTCAAATTGGGAAGTAAGGACCGAAAGAGGTATTGAGTATTATACATCTAATTTTGGAATGGTTTATGATAGCGCTAGTAACCGCGATATTGATTACAAAGTAGGGCCATCTTGGAAATAAATTTAAAAAATTTATTATATTATCTTGACCCATTAAAAAACATGTAGTATTATTTTATTAAATAGAGAGTGGTAGTAAATGAATAGAAACAGAGATATCTTAAAATATTGTCCTAATTATTATACTATTATCAATTTTGATTTTAGTGAAACTGATATGGTAAGTGATCGACTTATAAAAGTTTATAAAAGTTATATTTTTTCTATCGATGAAGATAATGTTGAAGACTTAAAAAGAGTTCAAGAATTAGATAATGTTTTAGCTAATTATATAAAAGATTATTTATTTAGAAGTACTCTTCAAAAAGAAATTGTTACTGTTCAAGTAAGAAAAGATAATAATATTTTAAAGTCTCTAGTGGATATTATTATTAGAATATTTACAAATTATGAAGAATATACTACTCGCAAGATATATATAAGTAAATGGATTTAAAAAAAGAAAAGTTCAATCTTTTCTTCTTTTTTTTAAGTAAAATAAAAGGAATATAAATAAAAGGAAAAAGCCGAGTAAAATATAAGGATAAGTATAAAAAACAGTTATTATATAGCGGTAGTTACTGCCAATTATAAAAATACTTAAAATAATTGTGAGAAAAAGAGCTAAGAAATAATAAATAATATTTCTTTTTTGTGGGAGAATTTCTTTAACGTTGGTGGTAAGAACCGAAAGAGTTATAAACATATCAAAGTACCAAATAAAAGTTGATAAATTTTCTATATTTTCAATAAAATTTAAAATTTTAATTTGTTTTAAAACCGCGTATTCGGGAAAACTATACATTTTAATTAAAGGCTCTCCTAAGCAGATAATGGTTGCCAGTAAAATAAGGAAAAGCATTAAATTAGAAATTAAATAGACTTTCAGTTCATATTTAAAGTCATTATTATTAAAATTAATAGTTATAATATTCGGAATAGTAGTAATGGAAGCATAGATTAAAGAGGCTTTCAAAATTCCCCAAGTGCTTTCTGAAAAAACGGGAGTTAAATTATTAAAATCAATATATTTAAATAAAGCAAATATATAAATAATTATAACCGCAATACTAATTGTAAAAAGAAAATTACTAAGAGTTTCTAAAACTCTTTTTTCTTTATAAGTTATATAAATAGCTAAAAGTAAAAAAGGAATAACGACCACAATTTTGGGTGTATATAATAAATAGAAAGAATTAACAAACATCGGAAGTAGAATGAGAATAATAGTTATTAAATAAAGATAAAAGATTAAAAATATACCTAAATAAATTTTTCCAATAAAAGTATTTTTTAAACTTTCTTTTAAATTATTATCTTTTAAATAATTTTTTATCTTACTATAGATATATATGATACTTATTCCTAAAAGAGTTCCTAAGAGAAGGGAAATCCAGGCATCTTTACCAGCATTTTTGAAAAGGAGAAAAAAACCAATTCCAAACATTGATGAACTAGAAATAAAATAAGTTAATTTATTTTTCATCTTTCCACCTCAAATATAAAGCCTTTAGTATTAATTTTTAAATCAACATTAACAAGAATATCAGCACTTTCCCATAAACTATGGTTTTCTTGGCGCCATTTTTTATAATATATTTCTTGAAGTCCTAAAATGTCACTTTTATTTTTCTGAAGAGTTTTAATAAAATTAGTAATTTTGTCTTTAATAATAGAAGAAAAGTCTTCATTTAATTCTTGATAAGATTTCTCACTCTTTAAATCAAAATCGGCATTATTATCTAAAATTTTGCCATCTAATTTTAAATTTATTTTTATCTTATCACTGGTAACTTCAATTTTAGGATTAGAGTGACTAATATTAATAGTTACATAACCCTTAGGATATTTATTTTCAATTTTTAAACCAAAAACATCATTTGTTAATAAATTATATAATGCTGATTCTTCTTCTGTTAAAGTATTTTGATAGTAATATCCTTTAAAAATATAAAAATTACTTAAAGTTATTTCCTCATTTTCATTAATCGTAATAGAACTTAAAACCGCATCTTGATTATGACTAATAAATTTAGCTAAAACTTTTTGAAAAGTATCAGTAATTGAAAGATTATTATTATATTTTTCGTTATCTAAAAGGTTAATAATTAAATCACTAACAACGGGAATATTTTTACTATTGTGGGTAAGTATTTCATGAGGAGTTGTATCTTTTACAACAACACTAATAAATTCATCGCGAATATCCGTATCTCTTATTAAATAATCAGTTATTTCATCCAAGTGATCTTTAACAATACTTTCACTTAATAAGACAACTCGTAAATGGGCAAAATAAGGTTTTTTACCAATTTTATAATTAGTATCAGTAAAAGCTTCGACAATCGATTTGCCTTTTCCTTCTTCGGTATAACTAAGCATAGCGGTATTTTCTTCGGTTTTAATATCATTTAATACTTCATAAGTAAGAATGAAGTTATCATCTTCGAAGTCAATGCCAATGCCACTTACGATTGCTAAATTATTAAGTTCAATGTTATCATAACAGCCTCCTAAAAATAGGGAACATAAAATTAATATCAATATTTTTTTCATGAAAATTTTCCTCTCGTTAAATTTTTTTCCGTAATTAATTGACTACGTTTCGTATTTTTAACATCTTTTCTTTTGAGAAAACTTTTAAAGAAATATTCTTTATTGTAAGGAGCAATCGGCGCAAAGAAAGGAGCATTTAAAGATTTTAGAGAAATTAAATTGATTAAAAGAAGAATAGCAGAAAGGAAAATACCATATAGGCCAAAGAAAGCGGCGAAGAATAAAAATAAATAACGGTAATATCTTAGGGCATTATTAATTTCAAGTTCGGTAAATATTAAACTAGTTATAAAAGTAAATGAGGCAATAATGATAGCAATCGGTGAAACTAATCCCGCATTAACCGCGGCATCCCCAATGATAAGGGCTCCTAAGATGGAAATGGCGGAACCAAAATTAGAAGGGAAGCGTAAATCACTTTCTCTTAAAACATCACAAATAAATAAAAGCATGATGAGTTCGACGATACTAGGGAAGGGAACTCCTGATCTTTGCGTACTAAAATTAATGAGTAGACTAGACGGAATCGTCTCTTGATTATAATTAATAATGGCAATATAAATACCAGGTGTAACCATCGACATAATAAAAGAAAAAAAACGTAATATTTTAATAAAGCCAACATTAATACTTTTAACATAATTATCATTAACGGGATTAATAAAATCAATTAAAAAAGTCGGTAAAATAATGGCAAAAGGCGAAGTGTCCATCATGATAACAATTTTTCCTTCTAAAAGGGAAGTAACCGCTAAATCGGGCCTTTCTGTTCTTTTAATGGTCGGAAAAACAGTTTTGTTTTCACTTTCTAAATAGTTAATAATGGTTCCTTGATCAATAACTCCATCAACATCAATTTTTTGGAGTTTTTCTTTAATAATTTTAACATTTTCTTCATCAGCAATCGTATCGATATAATTGATACTAAGAGTGGTTTTGGTAAGGCGGCCCATTACTATTTCTTCCGTTTTTAAAGTATGACTTTTAATTCTTCTTTTAATAAGGCCGATATTAGTTTGATAATTTTCATTAAAAGAATCTTCGGGTCCTAGTAAAGAAGGTTCTCTTAAAGATTGCGTAATACTGCGGTTTAAATCGCCCCTTACTTCAATCGCGATAATATCTTTATTATAAATAACAATGGCAAAGCCATTAGTTAAATAAAATTCAATTTGATCATAATTATCAAGAGTAATTGTGTTAGGCCCCGGAATAGAACTGTCGATATTAGCGTCTTTTTTTAAAGTTAAATTTTTTAAGATATAATCATTTATTTTATCAGAAGAACAAACTGTTTCAATAAAAATAACATAAACAAATTTAAAAGGATTAATTTTCACTTCTTTTATTTTTAAATCTGGGGTATTCGAAAATTCCTTTTTAACTCTTTCCACAATTCTATTCATAAAATCATCCTTGCTTAAATTTATTATTGCCAAAATTAACCAATTAATACATAAAAAGGCTTAAATTTTATTGAATTAAATTAGAAGTTCCCGATAATAATAAAAAATTAATTTGTAAGATAGAAATCCCATA
>CANQLN010000072.1 GCA_947624695.1 uncultured Bacilli bacterium | reverse complement strand
CTTAACACACTGCGTTCTCAGCGCAGCATTCACGGGTTCGAACCCCGTACGGGTTACCATATTGTTTTATAGTCACTGTTTGCGCAGTGATTTTTATTTGAGCAAAATAAAAACTGATGCTATTTTTTCGCATCAGCCTTTTTTCGAAGTTCGGTATTTAAAATTACTTTTCTTAGTCTTATAAAGTTTGGAGTAACTTCGACTAATTCATCTTGATTAATATATTCTAGCGCATACTCTAAAGTAATAGGCCTTGGTCTTTTTAAAACGACAGTTTTATCTGAGAAAGCCGCTCTGGTGTTGGTAAGTTCTTTTCCTTTAACAATGTTAATAGCCAAATCGTTATCTCTATTACATTCCCCAACAATCATTCCTTCATATACTTCGGTATTTGGTTCAACAAACATAACGCCCCGATCTTCTAGTTGTCCAATACCATAAGCCGTTGCTTTTCCAGTTTCGGATGAAACTAAAACGCCTAATTTTCTTTCACCAACTACAGCACTTGCAATCGGAGCATATTCTTTGAAGGTATGGTTCATAATACCATAACCTTTAGTCAAAGTCATAAAATTAGTAGAAAAACCAATTAAACCACGAGATGGAATAGAGTAGGTAATTCGAGTTAAGTTTCCTAAATGGGTCATATTTTCCATGATGGCGCCGCGTTCACTTAACTCTTCAATAACGCCACCCATGTATTCATCTTCAACTTCAATTTGTAAGTCTTCATATGGTTCACATTTAACTCCATCAATTTCTTTAATAATAACTTTAGGCTTAGATACTTGAAGTTCAAAACCTTCTCTGCGCATATTTTCAATTAAAATAGATAAGTGAAGTTCGCCTCTTCCAGAGACTAAAAAATTTTCACTGTCTAATTGTTCAACTTTTAAACTAACATCTTTTTGCGTTTCGCGAATTAGTCTTTCTTCAATTTTTCTAGAGGTCAAAAGTTTACCGTCATTTCCGGAAAATGGTGAAGTATTAACGCCAAAAGTCATTTGTAAAGTTGGTTCATCAATATGAATGATAGGAAGTTTTTCGTGATTTCCTACTTCAGTAATAGTTTCGCCAACGGAAATATCTTCAAGTCCCGCAATGGCACAAATATCGCCGGCTTTTGCCTCTTGAATTTCTTCTTTTGAAAGAGCGGTAAAGCCAAATAATTTTTGAACTCGAAAACTTTTTTCAGTGCCATCAAGACGAAGGCAGTTAACCATTTGCCCAACTTTAACTTTCCCATTGAAGATGCGACCAATCGCAATTCTTCCGACATAATCATTATAATCTAAAAGAGCTGGTTGGAATTGCAAAGGTTTATTTTCATCGCCAGAAGGCTTGCTTATTTCATTAACAATTAAGTCAAGAACACATTTAAAAGATTTCTCTTGCGTATTTAAGTCAGGATCTAAACTTGATGTCCCATTTAAAGCACTTGTATAAGCCACTTTGAAATCTAATTGTTCATCACTAGCTCCTAAGTCTAAAAATAATCCTAAAACTTCATCCACAACATCTTTAATTCGCGCCGTTGGTTTATCAACTTTGTTAATAACGACAATAGGTTTAACTCCCGCATCAATCGCTTTTTTTAAGACAAATCTTGTTTGAGGCATCGGCCCTTCATAGGCATCAACAACTAAAATAACTCCATCAACCATTTTCATAATTCTTTCAACTTCGCCACCAAAATCAGCATGGCCCGGAGTATCAAGAATATTTATTTTTACACCATTGTACATAATAGAGGTAGTTTTCGCTAAAATAGTGATACCTCTTTCTCTTTCAATTTCATTTGAATCCATTGAAAAATTAGTGGCATCTTGGTTTTCTCTAAAAGTGCCAACATATTTTAATATTTCATCTACCAAGGCCGTTTTGCCATGGTCAACGTGTGCAATAATTGCTACATTTCTAATTTCCATCTAAATCACCCGTTTAACCAAGATATTATAGCATTAGAAAAGAGGTTATGTAAACTTTAAGTTTTAAAAATTTGAAAAAATATACAAAAAATTTAAATTTAGAGGTTGTCCAGAAAATAATAATGTGATAAACTTAAAATAAGGTGACGTAGATGGTATCTGGTAAGACGTTAAAAAAGAACACTGCAATAGTCGTAGGATCAATTATTGCGTTGAGTTTAGTCACGATGAATGTTTCATATTCTTCATTTTTTTCTGTGCAAACTCAACAAAATGGTATTCAAACAATTTCCACGGGAATTTTAAATGTTACCGCATCTGCTACTGAACTTCAATCTGGAGAAATGATGCCAACAGATACTTATACTAAGATAACAGGAGAAGGCTCTGTTGTTGATCAAGATACAGCTAATAATAAAATTAGTTTGACTGTTACCAATAGTGGTGATATAGATGCTAAATTTGGAGCTTCCATAAAAAGAACTGGTGAAAGTGAAAGTGCTGCTAGTTTAGAAAATGTAATAATTGCAATTCAAAAAAATAATAAATGGATTAAATTTGGGAAAAATGGGCCATATTGTACTGCCATTTCTAATTTGACTTCCGAAACTGAGGGTGGAGATGCTTACCCAATTATATATGATACGATTGAGAAAAAAGGAACAGCAAATACGGTAGTAACTTATGATATCTATATATGGTTGAAGAGTGAAACTCCTGAAGAAGAGCAAGGTAAAAATTTAAATTTAAGTATAACGGCTAAAAGTGCACCAGTAGAAGGCCAAGGCGAAGATAATTCAATTCCAGATGTTAAAAATACATCTCCTGTTGGCCTAGTTAGTGAGGGGGATTAAGATGCCAGAAGATTACGAAAATTATAATTCAGAAGCTATTAATGATGCTGAAGAATTGAAGAAAAAAAGATTATTATCAATAGTTATAATGATAATAATTATGCTTTTATGTTTAATATTAATGTTAACAACTTTTACAATGCAACTTTTTGGTCGTAGTTGGCTTTCTGGAACTGGCGATAACATTGATATCAATGGCGATAATATTCCTGATTTAAATATATCTTATCATAAAAATTATAAGAATGGTGCCGCAGTATTCAACATTGATTATGATGGCGATGGCGTTGCGGACTTTAATCTTATTAATCAAGATACGGATAATGATGGTAAATGTGATATAAACTGTGATACCAATGGTGATAATGTTCCTGATTATAATATTGACTTAGATGGTGATGGGAAACCAGATATAAATATTGATACTAATGGTGATGAAAAACCAGATATAAATATTGACACTAATGGTGATGGAAATCCAGATTATAATATTGATTTGACTGGTGATAATAAGTGTGATGTTAACTGCGATAATGATCACAATGGTGAGCCAGAGACAAATTTAGTTCAAGATGCCAGTGGCAATAAAGAATGTGATAAAAACTGTGATGTTAATCATGATAATATTCCTGATTATAATGTTGATTTAGATGGCGATGGCAAGTGTGATGTTAACTGTGATACCGATAATGATAAAAAACCAGATATAAACGTTGATACTAATGGCGATTGGATTCCTGATTTAAATATTGATATTGATGGTGATGAAAAGTGTGATGTTAATTGCGATACCAAAGACGATTCTGAAGGCCATGGAAAAGAAGTTTGCTTAGATACTAATGGTGATGGCAAAAAAGATATTTGTATTGAAGGCGATGGAAAACCAGATAAAAATGTTACTAATCAAGATTTGGATAATGATGGCAAGTGTGATAAAAACTGTGATACCGATGGTGATGGTTACCCTGATACTAACGTTGATATCGATGATGATGGCAAATGTGATTTAAATTGTGATCCAAATCATACGGGCAAATGTCAAACTAATTGTGATACTGACAAAAATGGAAAACCAGACTTAAATGTTGATATTGATGGTGATGGTAAATGCGATGTTAACTGTGATACCGATGGTGATGGAAAACCAGATAAGAATGTTACTGGCCAAGATACCGATGGTGATGGCAAGTGTGATAAAAACTGTGATACCAATGGTGATGGTTACCCTGATACTAACGTGGATATCGATGGTGATGGTAAATGCGATTTAAATTGTGATCCTGATGGTGATAATAAATGCGAATTAAACTGCGATACCAATAACGATAATATACCAGATACTAATATTGATACTAATAAAGATGGTAAATGTGATTTAAATTGTGATACCAATGAAGATGGTAAGTGCGATTTAAACTGTGATACTGATAATGATAGTAAGTGTGATTTAAATTGTGATAGTAATCATGATGGTAAGTGCGATATTTACTGTGATAAAGATAGTAATGGTACTTGTGATGAAAATTGCGATGGCTATTGTGAAAAAGATTGCGATTACAATGGTGATGGAGTATGTGATGCTAATTGCTTTGATGGAAGCGGTAATTGTGTCTTAAACTGTGATCCAAATCATACCGGAAAATGTCAAACTAATTGCGATACTAATAATGATGGTAAATGTGATATAAACTGTTATGAGGGCGGTAATTGTGTCCTTAACTGTTATGATGACGAAGGAAAAAAATGTAAATTAAATTGTGATACTGATGGTGATGGTAAGTGCGATTTAAATTGTGATCCAGATCATACGGGCGAATGTCAAACTAATTGCGATTCTGATGAAGATGGCAAATGCGATAAGAATTGTGATTACAATGATGATAATATATGTGATGCCAACTGTTATGAAGATGGCAAAGATTTCTGTACGAAAAATTGTGATATCGATAAAGATGGTAATTGCGATAGAAACTGTTATGATGGTGATAATTGTACCCTTAACTGTTATGATGATGAAGGAAAAAAATGTAAATTAAATTGTGATACTGATGGCGATAAAAAACCAGATATTAATATTGATTCAAATCATGATGGTAAGTGCGATAAAGAATGTGATACCAATGGTGATGGTAAATGCGATACCCATTGTGCTAGTGCTAAAGTTGATGCCATTTTAACGGCTGTATATGCGGAATCTGTAAAATTAGATGTTAAAGCTTCTGATATGTCAAAAAATGTTAATTATGATTCTAATGGTATATATGATATTGAGAGCGATAAAGTTGTTTCGACAATAGGTCTTGTATCGAATGGAGATACAACAGAATGTACTTATAATGTTTTGTTTAACTTAGAAAAAAATGAATTTACTAATCCTTATAAAAAGCCGGAAGTAATTCTTAAATTACAAGGCTTTGAACAAGATGTTCCTAAAACATATCTTATTGATTTAACTTCTCTTGAAGTAGGTAAAGATAATGTGGTTGCTGGTGCTAAAATTAGAGATGCTAAAGATAATAAAGGCACAGATCAACAATGGACTATTAGCTTAATATTTAGAAATTATAAAGGATTTAACCAAAATCATAATGCTGGTAAAACGGCTGCAGGTAAACTAACATTTGACCAAGCTGAATGTGTTAGAATTCCATAAGATAGCAAATATTGCGGCTCTAGAATTTCTGGTGTGAAGTAAAAGCATTAAAAATAGAAAGCGAAAAAAAGAAAAGCAAGAATTTGTAGTGT
>CANQLN010000071.1 GCA_947624695.1 uncultured Bacilli bacterium | reverse complement strand
AAATGCTAGTAGTATGGGTGGAAGTCAAGTCTACTTAAATACGGGTGATACTTATAAAGTTAAAGATTTATTAAAGTCGATTGCTATTGCTTCCGCGAATGATGCGGTGGTGGCGATGAGTGAAAAAGTAGCGGGAACAACCGATAAATTTGTGGAAATGATGAATAATAAATGCAAAGAATTAGGTTGTAAACATACCCACTTTGTTAATCCTCATGGCCTTGATGCGGAAGGCCATTATAGTAGTGCTAAAGATATGAGTTTAATGGCTTCTTATTTAATCAATAACTATCCCGAAATACTAAATTTTACCAGTATTTATGAAGATTATTTACAAAGACCGGATGGCTCTAGTACCTGGCTTGTAAATACGAATAAATTAGTCCGTTTTTATTCGGATGTTGATGGTCTTAAAACGGGATTTACCGAAACGGCTGGTTATTGTTTAACCGCAACCGCTAAAAAAAATAATATGCGGCTTATCAGTGTTGTTATGGGAGTTGATACTCCAGATAACCGAACTAGTGATACGGTTAAACTTTTAAATTATGGGTTTAATACTTATAAATTAAGAACCATTTATGAAAAAAATAAAGTGATTGATGAAGCAAGAGTGGAAAAAGGCAAAGAAGAGAGTGTTAAATTAATTTTAATGAATGCGGCATCAGAACTTTTAAATGTTAATGATAAAGATAAAGAATATACAATAAATGTCCAAATAGATAAACTAGTGGCTCCTTTAAAGAAAGGAGAAGAAATAGGAACAGCTGAGATTATTGATAATGAAGGAAATATTGTGGGAGAAGTAGGTATAACTGTTAGTAAAGATGTTTTGAAAGCTAATTTATGGGATTATTATAAAAGAAATTTAAACACAATATTGTCAGGGAAAAGGATTATTAGATAAATTAAAATGATATCAAAGTGATATCATTTTCTTTTGGCAAATTTAATTTGATTCCAAAACAATTACTAAAAATTTAAATGTGATATCATAATGATATCACATTTGCCTTTTCGGTATGATAAAAGTATAAGAAAAGTAATTGGCAATTTAATTTGTTTATGATACAATTACTATGATAATGATATTATAAATTAAGGATGGTTGATTAGGATGTTTGGTAGAATATTATATATAAGTGATAATAAAGCTTATATTGAAAATTTAGGAGGTTCAGAAGCTTCCGGTGATTTACTTAATCTACATTTAATTTTTGAAAATGGTGATCAAAAAATTTTAGGAGAGATAGTAGAGTTAAAAGAAAAAGAAATTGAAGTGCGTTTTTTAGGGGAATACATTAATGGAAGATATAATAATGGGCTACTTCGAAAAGCTAGTTTAAATAGTAAAATAAGAGTTATTAATACGGAAGAATTATATGAATTAGTGGGAAGAGAATCCAACAAAAACTTTGTCTTAGGAGCTAGTGCAACTTATAAAAACTTTAATGTTTGCCCTAATATTAATGATTTATTTGCGAATCATATGTGTATATTTGGTAACTCTGGGTCAGGTAAGTCTTGTGGTGTATCAAGAGTTGTTCAAAATATTTTAAGTAATAAAAATGCTTTAGCTTATAATGCCAATTTAATATTCTTTGATTCTTTTGGAGAATATAAAAATGCTTTTAAAAGCATTAATACCATTAGTCCTTATTATAACTATAAATTTGTAACAGCTCATCCGCAAGATGAATCAGATGTTTTAATTAACATTCCTTTAAACTTATTAAAAGTTGATGATTTAGGAATATTACTGCAAGCTGATAAGCACTCTCAATTAACCATTATTGAAAGAGCTATGAAATATGCAAAAATATTTGCTACTGATAATGAATCAGCCAATGAATATAAAAATAATATTATCGCGAAAGCTTTAATTACCATTTTATATAGTCCCAATACAGCTAGACAAAAAAAGGATGATATCTTTACAATTATAGATACTTGCCATACGAAAGAATTTAATTTAGATGCTGTTATTCCAGGTGTAGGTTATACTCGAAGTTTTAGTGAATGTTTTCAAATTGATTCTCGAGGTCACTTTGGTGAAGAAGTCTTAATTACCGATTATATTTTAAAATTTATTAATGAAGATATTGAAGACTTAGATATAGTAAATGATGCTATTTATACTTTAAATGATTTAGCCAAAGCTTTAGAATTTACTCTAATTAGTGAAGGTTTTAACCAAAATAAAAATATGCATGATGATGCTCAATTATTAAGAGTTAGACTTAATAATATTTTACATGGTGAAGTTGGAAAGTTCTTTACTGGTGAAAAATTTGTCTCTCCTGCTAATTTTATTACTAATTTAGTTAATAAAGATAATCATAAAGCTCAAATAATTAATATTAACTTAGAGACTTTAGATGATGCTTATGCTAAAGCTTTAGTTAAAATATATTCTAGAATTATTTTTGACTTTTCTAAAGATAATGCGAGTAGAGCTACAGTTCCATTCCACTTATTTTTAGAAGAAGCCCACCGGTATGTGCAACAAGATAATGATGTCTTCTTGCTTGGTTATAACATTTTTGATCGGATTGCTAAAGAAGGACGTAAATATGGCGTTATCTTAGACATTATTAGTCAAAGACCGGTTGAAATATCGGATACCGTTATTGCCCAATGTTCTAATTTCTTAATCTTTAAAATGACCCACCCCAAAGATATCAAATATGTGGAAGAAATGCTTCCTAATATTAGTAGTGATGTTATTGAAAAAATGAAAATATTACAACCAGGTACTTGTGTCGCTTTTGGAACAGCTTTTAAAATTCCGATGATTGTTAAACTTGAAATGCCTAATCCAAGACCATACTCAGCAAGTTGTGATGTTTCAACTTACTGGGATTCTAAAGAAAATATAAGTGTTCCATCTAATAACAATGTTGTTAATTCTAATCCTGTATCTGGAGTTCAAGTAAATACTGTTCCTCCTTTAGGACAAGTTTAAATTAATTGACATTTTTAGAAATATATAATAAATTATAGTTACTTAAGTAATTAAGTATAAAAAAAGCTAGTGATTCCCACCATAAGAGGAACTTAAAAACGAACTAGAGAGCTTACTCTAGTTTTTATATTGCAATTTTATTACTTTATATTTATACTTAAACTAGGTGGTAAAGATGATAATTAAAGTAGAGCAAACAAAAGCGAATTCCAAAAACAAGTTTGTGATTCTCGAAAATTCCGAAATAAAATTTTTGGCTGGTACTCCTTGGCTTAATATTGACACCCCTTTAGATGTTGATAAAAAAAGAACTTGTGTTATTACTGATAAAAATGAAAAGCCAATTTTTTATACGGATTATAGCGTTACGGAAAATGTAGCTAATAATTTAATCCCTATAAAATGGGTATTTACGAAGAGCCAAAAATCCAAAATATATAATATTATAGATCAAAATAAGCAAATAAAAGGAAAAATTTATAAGTTAATAAATGGAGTATTAGACACTAAACAAGTTATTGAATATGAAGATTATGGTCTTATTTGCTATAATAAGTCCATTGGTAAAACCCATCATATATTTATATACAATGATGATAAACAAATTGCTGAAATAATTAAGCCTTTACATCGCCATGACAATTTAGATTACTACTATATATTTATACTTGATGAATATAAAGATTTAGAAATAATTATTTCTTTTTATACCATTCTTTATGATTATTTATCTTATAGTGATAGTGAATTTGTAGGAAATAAAGACGAAGTTGAAGTATCATATACTTGGGATAAAAATAACAAATATTATAATAAAGATTGGCTACCGAGTAACTTTCCTTCAAAAGAATTAACGAAAATTTATGAAGAAATGGAACTTGAGCGAAGTAAGACCATTAAGAGTGTCAAAAAATATAGTAGTATAATTATATTTTTAGTAGTTCTTGCTTGGGTAATAGCTTTAATTATATTTCTGATTGCCTATTTTTTAAATAAATAGTCAAATAAGCGTTAACTAAAAACGCTTATTTTTTTGTTAAAAATTAGATGTTTGTTATAATTAAGATACGAGGAGTTTTCTTATGAAGACAATCAAGAAAAAAAAGAAACATAAATTTGGTAAATTATTAACATTTATTTTATTGGGAGTTTTAACTCTTCTTTTTGGAGCCGTCATTTATTTAAATGTTATTCCTCTTGCTTGGACCTTAATTGCTATTGCCATAACTGCCTTTATTGTTTTAGGAATTTCTTTACTTAACTTTAACAAAATTAGAATTTGGCGCTTATTAGGTAATTTAGGTAGTATAGCTATTATTGCTATAACTATTTTTGGCGAAGTATATTTATTTAATACCATGGGCTTTTTATTTAGTTTAAATAAAGATAATTATGATTTAAAAACTTATAATGTTTTAGTTTTAAATAGTGCATCTTATAAAAAAATAGATGACTTAGATGGGGAAGTAATTGGCATAAATGAAGTTAGTATGGCATCTTCCTTAGAAAGTGCTCAAAGTAATATTCAAGAAAAAATTAATCCGGAATTTAAAGACTATGAAGATACCGATACTTTAGTTAGTAATTTATTTGATGAAAAAGTCGCGGGAATTATTTTAGAAGATAGTGAACTAAATATTTTAAAAGAGAATAATGTTGATGATTATAATAATTTAAATAATATTTATCAAATTGAAATAAAGGATGATATTAATAATATTGAAGAAGCCATTAATATTAATAAAGAACCATTTAATGTCTATATAAGTGGTATTGATACTTTTGGTAAAATTAATCAAACATCAAGAAGTGATGTTAATATTGTCGTAACAGTTAATCCGGTTACAGAAAAAGTATTAATTACTTGGATACCTAGAGACTATTATATTAATATCAATAATAATAGTATGAAAGATAAATTAACACATGCCGGAATATATGGAGTAGATTCAAGTATTTATGCGATTGAAAGATTATTAGATACAAAAATTAATTATTATGTTAAAGTTAATTTTACTTCCGTTATTAAAGCGATTGACGTTTTAGATGGGATAACGATTTATAATGATGAATCCTTTACATCAGAAGATAATTTTAAATATCCAAAAGGAGAAATAACCCTAGATGGTGAGAAAGCTTTATCATTTGTAAGAGAAAGACATCATGTAACTGGTGGAGATTTAGGTCGAGGTAAAAATCAAATTAAAGTTTTAGAAGCCGTTATTAATAAAGCCAGAAGTAAAGCTATTATTACCAAATATAATAGTTTACTTAAAACTTTAGAAGGTTCATTTACTACTAATGCTAGTCAAAGTGTTATGTTAGGATTTGTTAAAAAAGAAATTCAAAGTCCAAGGAATTGGCAAATAGAAAGTCAAATCTTAACTGGGGAAGATGGTTATGAATATACTTATTCTTATAAGAATAATAAGTTATATGTTATGATACCTGATGAAGAATCTATAGATAACGCTATTAATAAAATAAAAGAAGGCTCTAGAATTTCTGGTGTGAAGTAAAAGCATTAAAAATAGAAAGCGAAAAAAAGAAAAGCAAGAATTTGTAGT
>CANQLN010000070.1 GCA_947624695.1 uncultured Bacilli bacterium | reverse complement strand
GCACAATAAAATATAGAATTCGTTTTCTTATAAATATATGCTAAAACAATACTAAACATAATAATTCCAAACATAAATGGAACAAAATTAGGATCAAATAAAACAAATCCTTGAATTATTTGTAATGGAATATGCCATAGTCCCCATATGATTCCAGTTATTATTGCACTAACAATAAATGAATGCTTTTTTTCTAAATTAGGTTGTAGTATTCCTCTCCAACCTAATTCCTCAAAACCTCCGCCAAAAGTTATAGCATAAATAAATAATGGTACTATAAAATAAAATGGAATTTCTTTATTATAATTACAAATAAATGCAAAATTAAAAATCAAAATAATACTAAAAACAATTACATACAAAAAAGTTTTTTCATTTTTTTTAAATATAAATTTCACAATGTTTTTAAAATTCTTCTTTTCTTCTAATAACATAATTGATGCAATAGTAGGAGCTAAAGTTCCTATAATTCCTAAAGTGCAACTTAAAACATCTGGATATTTAGAAAGACCAAATTGAATGAATAAAATAACTACTAACCAGCTTATCCAGCTTATTCCAAAAGTGATAATCAAATATTTTAAAACTTTATTTTTAATATTTCACCAACCATATAACAAACTATCATTTCTTCACTAAATATTATAATACCTTTAAACGTTTTTACATAGTATCTTTTCAAAAAATTAAAATCAATTTGCTAAATTAATCAGACTCGTCTGGCTTATTTTATTATTCTTTAAATACTATTAATATTTATTCTCTAAAAGCAGCTAAATAGTGAATAATATTTTGGTGATTGATTGCTTATTTTGTTTATACCGAAATACTTAACCCCCTAGGTATTTTGACGTACCATCAAAATCACCTTGTGAACTGGGACTTTCCTAGAACTTTTTTTAATTCTTGCATCGTAAACTTTATCATAAAACACCATCCTTTCTTTGTTAATTTTTTTTGTAAAACACAAAAAAACAACCCGAACGGATTGATTATATATGTTAAGTTCAAACTATAAAAGTTCGAACAGAAACGTCACTGGTGCCAAATGCGAGAATCGAACTCACAGCTAAGCATTACGAGTGCCTTGTTTTACCATTAAACTAATTTGGCAAGGATTCACTAAAAAGTGAATTATTTATCTAATTTTAAAGACATACCTTTATGTTTTTCATAACATTGTTGAATATACTCCTCTATTTGGGGCATTTTAAGTTCAATATCTTTAGCTAAAGTTAATTGATTCTTTGCTCTTTCTAAATTATGTCTTGGTCTTTTAGGATCAACTTTAAAATAGGTATCGCCACAAACATAATCATCTAAGAATCTAATAGCGAGTTCTAAAGTAATAATCTTAATTGACTCACCCATTAAAGCTACTTCTCCTGGCGTTATGCAAGTAGCCATTTCACTTAGATATCCATCAGTATAAGCTTTAAATAAATCTATGTCAAGATGAACTTTACTTAAATCGGTTTCATTTTCAAAAGCGGTACTGGCTGTCGAACGAATTCCATCACCATAATCAAAGAGCATACTTCCGGGCATAACCGTATCTAAATCAATGACCGCTAAAAATTCATCGGTATCTTTATCAACCATAACATTATTAGCTTTGGTGTCATTATGAGTTACTCTTAAAGGAATTAAACCATTATTTAAAGCACTAGTAATATGAGAATAACTATTTTTATTGCGAAAGATAGTCATAAATTCTAAAGCTACTTCATCAGCTCTTCTTTCAGAATCAATGATAATATCTTTTTCTAATTGAGCATATCTTTTATCGGTCGCATGGAAATCCGGAATGGTTTCTTCTAATTCCTCCATCGGAAAATTTCGTAACAATTTTTGAAAATTACCAAAAGCTTGCCCAATCTTATAAGCAATATCTAAATTTTCCACTATATTATATGTTTTAGCATTTTCAATATAATCAAAAATACGATAATAATCACGGTCCTCATCATCCATTATAGAGCAATAAGTCCGGTTATCTAAAGTTCTTATTAAATGTAAAGCTTGATGTTTAGTATCTCCTGAGAATCTTAATTCTCTTTCTAAGTGCCTTGTAACATTTTCAATATTTCGCATTAATAAACTAGGTCTTGGAAAAACATTCGTATTAATTTTTTGAATAATATAACGTCTTTCTTCGCCATCATTATTAAGCATTGTTACCACATAAGTACTATTTATATTTCCCGTATAGTTTTCTTCAATGTGAATACATTCCCCCGGAATATCATAATTTTTTAAAATTTCTTTTATTTTTTTGATGGTTTCTTCTGACATAATTATTCTCCCTTTTCTTTTGCCTCATCTCTAGCCCTCAAAAAACCCTTTAATTCTTTAGCCACATTCTCCGGAATAATCTCCCTTAATTCTTCAATACTGGCATTCTTAATATTATTAAGATTACCATATTTTTTAATAAGTTCTTTCTTCCTGACACTACCAATACCCGGAGTATTATCAAGGACACTACTAATACTTCCTTTACTCCGCAATGTTTTATGATAATTAATCGTAAAACGATGGACTTCATCTTGAATTCGCGTCAAATAATGAAAGACATTACTATCTTTGTCCAGTTCTATTGTAGCATAATCATCACCATCAATCAATTCGTTAGTTCGATGTTTATCATTTTTTTTAAGACCAACAACTTTAATAGGCAAATGTAAATCTTTTAAGGTATCCATCGCCGCATTTATTTGATTAATTCCCCCATCGACAATAATTAAATCAGGTAGTTCACTTTTTTCCAGTAAAGCCCTGAAATATCTTCGGTAAATTACTTCTTTCATCGTGTGATAATCATCATTTTTCTCTACACTAACTTTATATTTCCGATAATCTTTTTTAGAAGGTCTTCCTTCTTTAAAAACTACCATGCCACTAACCGAGAAAGAACCAAATAAATTCGAATTATCAAAAGTATCAATTCTTCTTAAATTAGGCATATTGAGTAAAAGTCTTAAATCTTCATTAGCCCCTTCACTTCGCTCTTCTTCTCTTAAGGCTCTTTGAATTTCACTTTCTAAATACACTTTCGCATTTGTTGAAGCCATATTTAATAATTTCTTTTTCGTTCCTTTTTCTGGAATAACAAAATTACTATTAATTAAATCTTGTAATAATTCGCCATTAATATCTCCACTTATTATAATTTCTTTCGGAATTTCATGCCGTTCATAAAAATTCATAATATAGTAATTTAATTCTTCTTCCGGATCAATTTTAATAGTTAATAATTCATTATGACTCCCAATTAATTTATTATTCCTAATAAATAAAATATTGATAGCAATATGCCCTTTATCTAAATAATAGCCAATAACATCACGATTAACAAAATCATGTAATTCCACTTTTTGTCTATCTAATATAATATTAATATAATTTAATTCTTCTTTTAATTCTTGAGCCATTTCAAAATTTAAAGAGGCCGCATAACTTTCCATCTTCTCCACTATTTTATCTTTTAAAATTTTATCATTCCCTCTTAAAAAAGATAAAATTTCATTTTCCATAACTGCTAAAGCATCTTTATCAATATTCTTGGTACAATAACCAAGGCACTCGCCAATATGATAATATAGGCAAACTTGTTTTGGCATACCTTCACATTTTTTTAAAGGATATAAACGATTAATTAATCTTACAATTCTTCTGGCGGCATAAGCATTAGGATAAGGACCAAAAATTAATTTTTTATCTTTTCTTTTAATATTTAAATATCTTGATACTTTTACTTTAGGATAAGGTTTACTAATATATTCAATATAAGGATAGCTTTTATCATCTTTAAGTAAAATATTATATTTCGGGTCATATTCTTTAATTAAATTAATCTCCGCAATAAAAGCTTCGGTTTCCGTACTAGTTACAATATAGGTAAAATCGGCAATCTCACTTACCATTTTCCTTGTTTTACCCGTTACAGTTCCTTTAAAGTAACTATTAACTCTTTTATATAAATCTTTTGCTTTCCCAACATAGATAATAACCCCATCTTTATTTTTCATTTGGTAACTACCCGGTAAATGGGGAATTAATTTTAACTTATCCTCTAACATAATAATCCCTTGTTTCTAACATATTTAGTATAACACATCTAACCCTTTATATGATAGAATAAAATTAGTGATGAATATGAAATTAATTAATACCCATACTTTAGAAATCAAAAAATCGAAATTTATTAGTTATTATTTTGAAGTTACTTCTAAAGAAGAAGTAGAAGAAATTCTTACTAATTTAAAGAAAGAACATAAAAAAGCAAGACATATGCCTTATGCTTATAAAATCGGACCTTTAGCCAAGAAAACCGATGATAAAGAACCAAGCAATACTGCGGGCACGCCTATTTATAATTTAATCCTACAACTTAATTTAGATAATGTTTTAATTGTCGTAGTTAGATATTTTGGGGGCACTAAATTAGGAGCAGGGCTGCTTACTCGTACTTATTTAAATAGTGCGAAAGACGCTATTACTAAAACAAATTAAATATCATATATTTTTATAAAATTTATTAACTAAAAAAGGAAGATAACCTTCCTCATATTTATTCTTTAACATCTTCAATTACAAATGGATCACTTAATTTTCCTGTCCCAGATATATTTAACCCGGACTTAAGATAGAAGACTGGGCGAACCGAATACGTAACGCTGAAGCCGAGGTTGTTCACACGGCCATCACTATAGACAGACCACGCATAAATGCTATCAATCCGCGACATGGTCCATTCGTATGCGTATGGTGGTTCTGCATGTGTCGTACTTAAACTTGATGTATCATTATTACTTAAGTGCATCCAGCTTTTTTTACATTCTGCGTATGTACTTGAATTATAATGACACTTTAAACTATCTCCGCCTGATAAATAATAATCACTGGCATATATTAATCCTATTTTTGTATTTGTTAATGTTCCATGATTACTCCCATTTTTGATGGCTGTTTGCTCATTTTGATATGCTTGTAAACTTGTTGTTGATGAAGTAAATCCTGTACTACTATTTGGTACATCTCCGTAACCCCAGTCATGAGCTATTATTAAATCTGACCAACTTTTTGAAACATTATTTAAATATAATGTGCCATTTAAACTTGTTTGAAGACTGCTTGTTGCCCAGGTTGGGGATCCTGATCCCCATGCTTGTGCTGTATCTAAGGCTTCTCGTTTCATTATCTTTATTTCTTTATTCGTTGTATCTATTCCGATTATTCGATATAAATATTTACCAGTATCTTTTTTACATGTTTCAGAATCACTTGTTTCAAAACATATATAATTGTCGACATCATTACTTATTGTCGCTCCACTTGTTTCTACTTGACCTTGATAACGGCGAAGAGTGTCTCCTCTATCTGTCATTTGTTGTTCTGGTTCTAGTTGTTTGCTGGCTAATATCACATCTGTGGCTGTCTTAACTACTCCACATTTTAAATCTTTTACTTCTATTGTTAAATTTAAGGTCTTTCCTGCTAAGTAGGTCTGATCTCCATCTGTATTATTTATTTTTAAATACCCTTTTATTGATGTTGGTGTTGTACTTGTTACACTTAATTCTAATTCGATATCTTTGGTTACTTTTTCTGATAGTGGTAGCTCGGTTAATAAACTACTTAAATCGATTGTTTCTTTTGTTTCTCCGGCTTCGATATATAATTCACTAT
>CANQLN010000069.1 GCA_947624695.1 uncultured Bacilli bacterium | reverse complement strand
CCATCCTTATGTAAAACAATTTTTATATAATTACCATACCCATTGATAATTTCATCAATGGAGTTATCAACAATTTCCCATACTAAATGATGAAGTCCTCTTTTATCAGTACTTCCTATATACATACCTGGTCTTTTGCGAACCGCTTCAAGACCTTCTAAAATTTTGATTGATGATTCATCATATTTTGCCATTTTCTATTCACCACTTTTATTTTAACATAATAAAGGATGCCTTTTCAACTTAACCTAGGCACTTTTTGACAACCTAATAAGGACTTTTAGCCAATTTAAAAAATCTTAAAAAATTAATTTCTAAGACTTTTTGATAATTTTTTTCGATAATGGAAAATAAAATAACCTATCGCACTAATTAAAACTAAGAAGTAAAAGTTAAAACAACGAAGCATCAACATGCCAGATAAGGCAAGGGCCTCACCATAAAGAAGATTATTCACAACTAAAAGTAATCCTTCATTTGCGATAACGCCTCCTGGTGTAGGCATTAAATCAGAACCTAAATTAACACATATTTGGAAAGCCATAATTAAGAAGACTCCATATTGACTTAAACCAAATGCCCGATAAACAGTATAACTAGCTAATAATAAACATAATCTTTGGAGAACTAAAATAATTAAAGATTCTACGACAATCAGAGGTTTATTTTTGGTTATTTTAGAACAAGTTTGATAATTTTTAACTGCTTCTTCTAATTTTTCTTTTAACTCTTCTTTATTTTTAATAAATTTTAAATGATCAATTAAATAAAAGGTGATCTTTAATAAAATTTTCGTGACTTTTTGAGAATAGATTAAACTAAAAAAGATACCAATAACCATAATAGCGGTAAGATAACCTAAAATAACTAAAACATTATATATTCCTTTTATAGCAAAAACTTCGCTACCAAAAAAGATAAAAAGAATTGTAGCTACTAAAATTAAAGCAATACGGTTTATCATGGAATTAAATAATACAACCACACTACTAATTTCATAAGGTATTCCTTCTTTTTTCATTTCCAAAACTTGGACTGGTTGCCCTCCAATATAACTAGGCGTTATGGAAGAAAAATATATCTCAGTAAATAGATAACCATAAGCTGTTGATAACTTAGTGGGATATTTAAAATGCCCTAAAAGTCTCTTAATAAAAAAGGCTCCTAAAAAGACATAAACAAACATAGTTAAAAAAGTTAAGAATAAATAAGTTTGATTAGTATTATTGAAAGACGCAATTATTAAATTAATATCACAATCTTTTAAAACAAAAAAATAAGTCAACCCTACTAAAACTAAAAAGAAAATTGTCGTCCAAAAATACTTTTTCATAACATCACTTATTTAAGTATAAATTTTAAAGGCAAAAATTGCAACAAAAAAATAACTATTCTGATAAAATAGTTATTCTAGTTTAAAAATAACTTCTCCACATCATTTAAAATTACTCTCCATAATTTTAAATACTAACTAGATATTATCAGTATCTAGTGTGGATAGCTTATCTTTTAGAGTTTTCTTTCTCCTAAAACAATTGCTTTTACTTAGCGCAGATAAGGTTATTTTTACATAACTTATTTACTAAAAATATAACTTTCACACATATCAACATTATTATAAAATAATAACTACTAAACATGGCTACTTACTATATCATTACTAAGTAATTTTATTATATTATTTTATGAACATTTTGTCAATATATGAAACACAAAAAAGAGCCTTAAGCTCTTCCTGCATATTTACCATCTTTAGTTGTAACTAAAATCTTTTCACCTTCATTAATAAATAAAGGAACTTTGATAACTTTACCAGTTTCAATTTTTGCATCTTTTTGCGCATTAGTTGCGGTGTTACCTTTAACAGCTTCACTAGTTTCAACTACTTCATATTCTACTTTTTCTGGTAAAGTAATACCAATTATTTCACCTTCATAAAAATCAATAGAAATATCGATACCTTCTTTAATAAAGTCGGCATCTTCACCAAGAATTTTTCTTGGAACTTCTACTTGTTCATAAGTATCATTATTCATAAATACTAAATTATCACCACTAGCATATAAATATTGAACTTTACTCTTATCTATATGAGCTCGGGTAATTTTAATATTTGTGTTAAAAGTTTGTTCAACGATTGAACCTGTTCTTAAATTTTTTAATTTAATTCTAACAAATGCTGGTCCTTTACCAGGTTTTACATGTTGGAATTCTTGAATTAAACATAGATTACCGTCAATAATAACAGTCATTCCATTTTTTATATCATTAATGTTAATATTCATAATTTACTCCCTTACCTATATTCTATTTTTTCTCTTTTGCGACAACAGTTTTACGACATTTAGGACAATATTTTTTAATTTCTAAACGTTCAGGATTATTCTTTTTGTTTTTACTAGTTGGACGTAATTCAGCACCACATTCCGTGCAACGCATATTAACAAAATTACGATTTTCATTCTTAGCCATTTAAATCCTCCTCACTTAACCACCCTATTATATCAAACTTTTACGCATTTTCAAAGAGAAAGTTCATAATACTTTTCGAAATATATCTCGTAATATAAACTTTACTATAATTATATTCTCTGGAAACATAAATATTTGGGGCTAAAACAACAATGCTATATTCGGGATTATCATAAGGAGCAAAGCCGACAAAAGCAATAGAAGTTGTTTTCGTATCCATGATACCATCATCATTAGTATCGATAAAGGTCTCACTAGTTCCGGTTTTCCCGGCGGGGTTATAAGTAGCTTCAATATAACCTCTTGCCGTTCCACTGGTGGTAGCTAAATGCATAGCTTCTTTTAATCTTTCTAAGTATTTAGAATCTAGGCTAATATGGTTTAAAATAGGATAATCATTTTGCCAAACTATTTCTTCTTCATTTTGAACCATTTTTAGAAGTTTAGGGCTTCTTCTATCTCCCGTACTTGCTAAAGTATTAACATATTGAAATAATTGCATCGGTGTATAAGTATCATATTGCCCAATACTTAAATTTAAAAGTAAATCACTAGAAGTAAGACTTCCGGTAATTCCTAAAACTTCATTTGGAAGATCTACTCCTGTTTTATTTCCTAAACCATATTCTTGAAACATTCTTCTAAATTTATTAAAGTCTTCTTCACTAGTATTAAGAACCATATTATATTTATATTTTTGATTAGTAAGACCAATGGCAATATTAAATTGATAATAATTACTACTTCTACTAATGGCTGTTAAATCATTAACTTTTCCTAAACTTTTATAACTACATTTAATAGGTACTTGATATAACTTGATGCAACCATCAGTTACGGAAGAACCAATATCAATGACACCGTATTTATACCCCGTACTTAAAGTAGCCATTTTAACGACTGACCCTACAGTATAAGAAGTACTAATTAAATTAGTATTAACACTCGTAAATTCCTGAGTTTTAGGATCAACTAATTTTTGCCCACTTAAAGCAATAATTTCGCCGGTTTTAGGACTTCCCACAATACTATAACTTTCTTTAAAATAATCGGTATTACTTCTTTTTTTAGCATTAATAATATTTTCTCTTAACACTCTTTCTAATTCTAGTTGCACTTCTATATCAAGAGATAATATTAAATCATTACCCTTTTTTCCTTCTTTAACTTTAGTTAAAGTATTATCTCTATTCACTTTATATAAATCTTTTTCCCCTTTTAAATAATCTTCATATTCTTTTTCTAAATAACTTAAACCCACTATATCATCTAAATTATAATCTTTTTTTAAATATTCATCTTTTTCTTCTTCCGGAATATAACCAATGGAACCAAAAACATCTTTTAAAGTATCACCATAATTATAAACTCGCTCCCAAGTAAGTTCTGTCGTAATTCCTTTAATATTTTCATCAATTAAAAGGCTATATTCTTCATCACTAATTCCTTTTAGAATTAATTTCTTTTGATAAGAATAACCTTTATTCATTAAATCATAAATCGTGGCACTTTCCTTTTCTTCTTCGCTTAAACTATTTAAATCTTCTTCCGTTATTCTTTCATTTTTTAATCTTTTTAAATCTTCACTACTTAATTTCCGTTCCCTATATTTTTCATATTCTTCTTCCGTTATTAAATCATCCCCATTATTATGAGTAACTAAGTAGTAGTTTTTTAAACTATTCTCATTTAGCGGAATATTAATAATACTTGCTAATTTACGAGCAATATTTAATTCATCTTTTAAAGAAATATCTTTTAATTTCGTATAAAAAACCGTTTTTATGCCCGTATTATCAACCAGAATTTTGCCATTTCGGTCAATTATTCTTCCTCTTGGAGCACTTGACCCTTCTACATAATTAATTGTTTTATTTTCGAGTTTTTTAACATAATTATCTTTTTCATAAATATTTAAATAAATTACTCTTCCTAAAAGAAAACCAAATATTGTAATTATTAGCAAATACTTTTTCATCTTTCCACCCTTATTAGTATGGAATTCCCCTTAAATAGTATTCATTTTTAAAATTTCACATAAAATATAACAGGTGACGTTTATGTTTAACATTATTGAAAGATATATGCAAAAATTAACTAAGGAAGATATTAGAACTTTTGCCCTTAGTAAAAATATTACCTTAAGTGAAGAAGAACTACAATTTACTTATGATTTCGTCAAAAAAAATTATCAAAATATTTTAAAAAATCCCCAATTATTTGATCTAAATCGTTATAAAAGCCATTATACAGAAGAAAACTTTAGCAAAATCACTAAAGTTTTCAATGAATACAATCAAAGATATAGTTCTTATTTATAATACGCTCTAATATCTTCTAGAAGGTGATGATTAAATTCTCCTTTTTTAATCATAGTAATTTCAAATTTATAAGGAGGATAAACCAAAGTCTTTTCATCATCACTTTGACTTATATAAGGTGTTTCTAAAATTTTAGGAACATCTTTTAATTTTTCATGATTAATTATTTTTAAAATATTTTCAAAGCCTAAAGTGCCATAGCCAATATTAGCATGCCGATCTTTATGACTACCTAAAGAGTTTTTGCTATCATTTATATGGATACATTTAATTTTATCTAAACCAATTAAAGCATCAAAATTAGTTAAGAAAGTATCAAAATCACTCATATCATAACCAGCATCATTTAAGTGACAAGTATCAAGGCAAACCCCAATATTAGAGCTTTTAACCCCCTCTAAAATGGTTTTAATTTCCTCAATCGTTTTACCACATTCACTCCCTTTACCAGCCATCGTCTCTAAAATAATCATACATTTACTATCATCTTTAACAATTAAATTTAAAGCTTCAATAATATTATTAAGGCCTTCTTCTAAAGTATGTTTAACACTACTACCGGGATGTAAAACAATATATTTAATACCTAATTCTTCACATCTTTTAATCTCTTGATTCAAAAAACTAATGGAAAAATTCCACGAATCTATTTTTTCTTTATTAGCTAAATTGATAATATAAGGAGCATGACAAATAACATTATCAATACTTAAACCAACTTCTTTCATTTTGGCTAAAGCTTCATTAACATACTCGCTTTTTATTTTACTTCGCATCGTATTTTGTGGGGCCCCCGTATATAACATAAAAGCATTAGCCCCATAACTTAAAGCTTCTTCTAAAGATCCAAGAAGTTGTGTTTCCCCAAAACGAACATGACTCCCAATTATCATAAAACCACTTCCTCGTTAAAATGGTAGTGTGCATAGTTTATATACAAACTACCTGTTTTTTCTTTTATTTATCTGTGCTTTTCTATATTTTTTTCAATC
>CANQLN010000068.1 GCA_947624695.1 uncultured Bacilli bacterium | reverse complement strand
CCTATGTGGATTATGAGTGGACAATGACTAGATATGGTGTATCGCTTGCTGGAAATGTTTCTCATACCTTTGTATGGCAAATTTTTGTTGCAGGAACTTTGGTGAATGGTACTAGGATAGCTAGTTCAGAAGTTAATATGGTCAGTTTTCGCCCTGTCTTTTACTTAATACCAGATATTACCTTAGCTGGTGAAGGAACAGAAGAACATCCATTTTTGATATCAACGACTTAGAATAAGAAAAGTTTTATTTTAGGAAATAGAACTTTTTTTCATTTATGCTTGTTTTAAAGCATATAATTTGATAAAATACTATTGGCTGTTAAAGTCAAATAAACATTAGTATTTAGCCAGCGCCTAGTGCTTATATAAAAATAAGTGGTAATGGTATTAGATACTAAGAAGGGTAACGAAAGGAAGAGTGATTATTTATGGCCGTAGTTTCTATGAGTTATTTATTAGAAGCTGGAGTTCATTTTGGACATCAAACTAAAAGATGGAATCCTAAAATGAAAGAATATATCTTTACAGCAAGAGAAGATATATATATTATTGACTTGCAAAAAACTAAAGATTTATTAGAGGAATCTTACAATGTTATTAAGGAGATTGCTACTAATGGTGGAAAGTTCTTATTTGTGGGAACGAAAAAACAAGCGCAAGAAGTTTGTATTGAAGAAGCTTTACGTAGCAAATCTTATTATGTAACTGAAAGATGGTTAGGAGGAACTTTAACTAACTTCAGAACTATTCGTCGTCGGGTTAAACGTCTAGAAGAAATCGAAGAGATGGAAAAAACTGGTAAGTTTGAAGTATTACCTAAAAAAGAAGTTATTGGACTTAAAAAAGAATATGATAAATTAAACCGTATTTTAAGTGGTATTAGAGAAATGGATAAATTACCACAAGCTTTAATTGTTGTTGATCCAAAGAAAGAATACAACGCAGTTAAAGAAGCTCGGAAATTAAAAATTCCAGTATTTGGTATTGTTGATACTAATGGTGATCCTGATGATGTCGATTATGTTATTCCAGGAAATGATGATGCCGTACGTTCTATTAAAGTAATGTTAGGAGTTTTAAATAATGCTATTTGTGAAGCTAATGGTTTAGAACTAGTTGACTATGTTACGGAAGAAGACAAAAAAGGTACTAATAAAGAAGAAAAAATGGAAGACTTAATTAAGTCAAAAGATTTTGATAAGTCTAAAAAAGATGATACCGAAGAAGAAAAACCAGCAAAAGAATTTAAAAAGAATAATTATAAAGAACATAGAAATAAAGAAGACAAAGGAAATAAAGAAAATAAAAAAGAAACAGTTAAAGAAGAAAAGAAAGAAGCTCCAAAAAATGAAGCTAAAAAAGAAGATTTAAGTGCGAAAACTTTAACTGAATTAAAAGCTATGGCTAAAGAAGCTGGTATTAAGGGCTATAGTACAATGAAAAAAGAAGACTTAATTAATAATTTAAAATAAAAAGGAGAGTTTAAATATGGAAATTACAGCAAGTATGGTTAAAGAATTACGTGAGACATCTGGCGCAGGAATGATGGATTGCAAAAAAGCTTTATCTGAATGTAATGGCGATATGAATGAAGCCATGAATTATTTAAGAGAAAAAGGTATTGCTAAAAGTGCTAAGAAAGAATCTAGAATTGCGGCTGAAGGTCTTGCTAATATCTTTATTGATGGTAATAAAGCCGTTATATTAGAAGTAAATTCTGAAACAGACTTTGTTTCTAAAAATGAAGAATTTGTTAAGATGATTAATGTGATCGGAAATGCTTTACTTAAAAGTGATGCTAAAACTTTAGAAGAAGCTAATGAAGTTGAAACTGAAAATGGCAAAGTAGCAGATTATATTATTGCTATGGTCGCTAAAATTGGTGAAAAATTATCTTTAAGAAGATTTGAAATCGTTAATAAAAGCGATGATGAAGTGTTTGGTGATTACTTACATATGGGTGGTCGTATTGCAGCCCTAACTGTAGTAAAAGGTACTGATGCTTCAGTTGCTAAAGAAGTAGCTATGCAAGCAGCTGCGATGAAACCATTATATTTAAATGTTGAAGAGGTTCCAGAAGATGTTTTAGAAAATGAAAGAAAAATTCAAAAGGAACTTGCAATGAATGAAGGAAAACCTGCTGACATTGCGGAAAAAATGGTTGAAGGTAGAATTAAAAAGTTCTATAAAGAAATTTGTTTAGTTGAACAACCATTTATTAAAGATGGTGATGTATCAGTTAAAGATTACGTAGCTAAAAACGGTGGAGAAGTATTAAAAATGGTTCGTTATGAAGTTGGCGAAGGAATGGAAAAAAGAAATGATAACTTTGCTGAAGAAGTAATGAATCAAGTAAAAGGAAATTAATGGGAATCTTAATTGATTCCTTTTTTAAGGCAAAAAAAGAAGCTTAGTTAATATTTTTAAGCTTCTTCTTTAATATATTTGGCTAAGTCTTCATCACTTATTTCTAGTACCATTACTAATTTTTTTAAAGTTTGAATGGAAGGATTGCTTTTTCCTTTTTCGATTCTTTGCATTTGGCGCCAAGATATATCTAACTTTTCGGCTAGCTCTTCTTGAGTTAGTCCTTTTTTATTTCTGTAATACTTGAATAGCATTTATTCACCTCAATTTAATTATGGCATTTAAAAAAAGATAATAATACTTTAGCCATTATGGTAAAAGGCAAAAATGAAACCGAATATAAACCCTCAGATAAAAACACCTGGCCAACAGGAGATTACAAATATGCAGGGTCTTTATGTGTCGGAAATGATGGTAGAGATATAGAAGAGAGTGAAGTAATAAGTTTTGATAATAGTAGTCATACAGCCACTATCACAACCAAAGATACCATCTATTGTTATTTATACTTTGCGGAGGGTGAGAATGCAATTACCAGAATAGAAAGATTAAGTAGTAGTTCATTAGAACCTGAAGAAGATGTAGGAGCCAGAGAAGATGTTCTTCGAAGGTTTCAAGGTTCAGCCGAAGACGTTCAAAATAATTATATCTGTTTTGGAACAAGTATTACAGAAGAATGTGTAAAAAACACCGATAGATACATGTACCGAATAATAGGGTATGCTACAGGCAATGATGAAACGACCAATACCAAACAAGGCCAACTTAAACTTATAAAAAAAGAGGCTTTAAATAAAATGTATCGATGGTGGGTAAATTTTGATGATAATATAGAATGGCCAAGTAGTTTAATTTATGCTTATATAACGACAGGTGATTATTTACAAAATGTATACTATGTTCCGAATGGTTGGGAAAACAAAATCGCAAACCATACTTGGTTATATGGTGACGTGACATTAGATGATACAACTGGTGGTGTGAAACAAGTAGGGGCTGAATTATTTAAAATTGAGAGTGGAAAAAAATATAGTTATTATAATGTATATAATGAAAATGGAAAAAATTCATATAAGGTAAGTGATAATAGTCCGAGTAAATATGCAGGTCAAACATTAAAATATGACCATATTGTAGATGAAAATTGGGCAAATAAAATAACCTCAAAAGTAGGTCTAATATATCCTAGCGATTATAGTATATCAGTGAGTAAAACAGCAATTTGTCGCTTAGTAGATACAGAGTTATGTAAAGAGGGATGGATGAACATTAATAATAATGATACGGCTCAACTTAGTACAACACATCAAAAGTCCATTGACAAAGATTGAATGGATGATGGCACGTATAGGATGGTTAGCAGTTGGGGGAAGTTATGATGCGTATATTATTATTCATACAGGTTATACTAGTAATAACCCATTATCATTTACAAATGTTGTCCGTCCAGTAATATATACTACCGAAAATATAAGTTTAAATGGCTCGGGAACTATAACAGACCCGTATATAATCCTTTAATCCCCATATATTGACATATTCTAGACACATATGATATAATAAAGTTCCTTTGAAAAGGGGAATATATATGAAAGATATAGTATATTGTTTAGTATTAGAAAGAAAAATTGGCGATGTTAATCCAGTTGAATGTCAAAACCTTGATATTTGTCAAAACTTAGGATTAGAAGTTCATAATGATTTACTTAGTATCGATTTATTTACAAGCAAATTTACGGAAAGAGAAATTAGAAAGTCAATCGAAAATAGTAATATGCCAAGATCAGAATTCTTTGAATTTCCATTAGTTATTTATGGTTATGTTAAACATGGTGATAATTTAAAAAGAGTTCAAAGATTTCCGGTTACTTATAAAGATACTATTGAAGTTATCAATGGTTTTAGAGGTAATGAAGTTAAATTTGATCAAAATAGTAATAATAAATTATTTGGGGAATTTAAAAGAATAGTCGAAAGATTATTTACGGATGAAGCAATTATTAAAACTTTACTTGATAATTTTAAAAATGCTTTAAGAGAAAACAATAAAGAAAAAATATTTAGTTTGATTGATGAAATTGCTCAAAGTTCGTATTCTAAAGCGAGAGAAATCTATTTAACTATTTATGATTTAGAAATTAATCGGAAAGAAAATAATATCTTAGATATAAATGAATTTAGAAATAGAGAATATTTAGATAAAGAAAGAACTTTAAAGAAATTGGATGATGCTTCCTAGTCATCTAATTTTTTCTATGATATAATTTAAATATGAAAATAGAGGAAGCTATTACAAAATACTTAGAATATATTATTAAAGAATTAAATTATTCTTCGCTAACCAAAGTGGATTATCAAAATGATTTAAAAATATATGAAGAATATTTAAAAAGGAAAAATTTAAATTACTTAAATATAACTAAAAAAGATATTTTAGATTATTTAAAGTTTTTAGATGATGCTAAATATAGTAATAAGAGTATTTCAAGAAATTTAAGTACTTTAAGAAGTTTTTATACTTATTTAGTTGAGATTAAAGTAACTCCTGAAAATGTTTTTAGAAGAGTTCATAATCCTAAAGTTGAAAAAAAATTACCTAATTTCTTAAATACCGTAGAAGTAGAAAATATATTAGATAGTATAAGAGAAGATACTAAAGAAAATATCAGAGATAAATGTATTTTTGAACTTTTATATTCGACGGGCTTAAGAGTTAGTGAACTATCTGATTTAAAGTTAAATGCCCTTGATTTAAAAGAAAAAGCTATTAGAGTAATGGGTAAAGGAAGTAAAGAAAGGATTGTTTATTTTGGCGATTATGCTGATAAATTATTACAAGAATATTTAGGTGTTCGAGAGAAATTTTTAAAAAATGGAGAAATAGAATATTTATTTATTAATAAAATTGGAGGTAAATTAAGTAGACAAAGTATTGAAGGAATTATTGAAAGAATTTCTAAAAAATATTCTCTTAATCATAAATTTTCTCCCCATACTTTAAGACATACCTTTGCCACGCATTTACTTGATGAAGGGGCTGACATTAGAAGTGTTCAAGAACTACTAGGGCATGAGAATTTAGATACAACCGAAATATATACTCATGTCAGTAATGAACGTTTAAGAGAGGCCTATTTAAAATATCATCCTAATAAAGACAGATAAAAGTGTTAAAGGGGCACTTTTTTCTTTTGCTAGCCTTTATTCTATGATAAAATAAAGTTTAGGAGGCTAAAAATGAAAAAATATGTATATTTATTCAGTGAAGGAAATAAAGATATGCGAGATATCTTGGGAGGCAAAGGAGCTAATTTAGCCGAAATGACTAATTTAGGTTTGCCTATTCCACAAGGTTTTACTATTTCTACCGAAGCATGTATTAATTATTATGATAATGGTAAAAAAGTAAGTAAAGAAATTGAAGACGAAATATTATCTTCAATGAAAAAATTAGAAGAGATAACAGGGAAAAAATTTGGTGATGAAAATGCCCCTCTTTTAGTATCAGTAAGAAGTGGAGCAAGAGCTAGTATGCCAGGAATGATGGATACTATTCTTAATCTAGGTCTAGGTGATAGAATTTTTGGTACAAAGTAGGAGGTTTTAATGAAAAAATT